>NZ_JBARCR010001122.1:0-2881 GCF_049794275.1 Trebonia sp. | reverse complement strand
GATCGAGAACAGCGCCGCCGCCGCGGTCGTCGGCAGCCACGGCCTTGCGGTGTCGATCGTGCTGGCGGCGGCCTGCGTGCTCGTCGCCGCCGTGGTCTGGCTGCCCCGGCCGGCTGCCCGGGCGACGCTCGTGCTCGCCCTCGTGGTGGCCGCGGTGATCTGGGTGGTCGGGGAGGCGTTCGGGATGATCCTCGCCGGGGGAGCGACCGACCCCAACTCCGGGCCGCTGCTCGCCCTGCTGGCGCTGGCCTACTGGCCGGCGAAGCAGAGGCAGGCCCGCGAGGGACGAGCGTCATCGTGCTGACCCCTGTCTGGATCCTCGACGTGCTGGCCGGCGGCATGCTGGCCGTGGCGGGGGTGAGCGCTGCCCGGCTGGCCGGGGCCAGGCCGTGGCGGCGCGGCACGGTCGTCACCGACACCGACGTCGGACACCTGCTGATGGCGATCGCGATGGCTGGCATGCTGGCTGGCGGCCTGCGGACGCTGCCCGCCCCCGCCTGGGTGACCATTTTCGGCGTCCTGACGTGCTGGTTCGGCTACCGGGTCGCGCGGGATGCCGGCGTGAGCGGTGTTCGCGCGCTCGCCAGCCGCCACTGCACGCCGCACCTGGTGCACAGCGGAGCGATGGTCTACATGTTCCTGGCTCTTCCGCCGCTCGCGGCGGCCAGCGCCGGAGTGGCGGGCATGGGCTCGGCGGGGCAGGCGCTCAGGTATCCCTCCCTCGCGTTTGTCTTCGCGCTGGTCCTGGCCGCGTCCAGCGTCTGGGACCTCGACCAGCTGTCTGGCAGGCGCTACCGGCTGGCGTCCGGGGCGGTCACGGTCGGCTGCCGGATCGCGATGAGCGTGACGATGGCGTTCATGCTGCTGATCATGATCTGACCGACTATCCGAAAGTGCCGGGAACTTTTCCGCCCCGGCGGCGAACTAGTCAGGCGTGACAGTGAAGGGGCCCGTGCCGTGCCGGGCATGAACTCCGGGCTGAACCCCGCCGATCCCACCCTCGTGGCCGCGTTCCGGTCCGCGCTGCTGCACCAGGGGCTCATCGCCGCCGCGCTGTTCCTGCTGCTCTGGCTGCTGTGGGGCGCCTCGAGGAACTGGCTGAGACCAGGGGAGGCGGTGCATGCGCCGCGCGCGGCCGAGCCGGCGGGCCACCGGGTGCTGCGGATCGGCTTCGGGCTGCTGTGGGTGTTCGACGGCATCTTGCAGGCCCAGCCGCAGATGCCAGGCGGCCTGCCGTCCCAGGTCATCGAGCCGACCGCGCAGAGCTCGCCGCGCTGGGTCCAGGACCTGGTCAACGCCGGAGGGACCATCTGGTCCAATCACCCGATCACGGCCGCCGCGGCCTCGGTGTGGATCCAGGTCGGCATCGGCCTGTGGCTGCTGGTCGCCGTCCGGGGCTGGTGGTCCCGCGGCGCCGGGCTGGCCAGCGTGGCCTGGGGGCTGATGGTGTGGATCTGGGGCGAATCCTTCGGCGGGATCTTCGCCCCTGGCCTTTCCTGGCTGACCGGCGCGCCCGGCGCGGTGCTGCTGTACTGCGTGGCGGGCGCGCTGATCGCGCTGCCGGCGCGCGCCTGGCTGACAGCCCGCACCGGGCGGCTGCTGCTGGCCGGGGCTGGCCTGTTCTTCATCGGCATGGCGGTGCTCCAGGCGTGGCCGGGCCGCGGCTACTGGCAGGGCAGGTCAGGCAGCCTGTCCGCCATGGTGGCCAGCATGGCGCAGACCTCTCAGCCGCGGGCTTTGTCGTCGCTGGTCGCCGCGTTCGGCTCCTTCGACACCGCGCACGGCTTCGCGGTGAACCTGTTCGTGGTGATCGCGCTGGCCGCGATCGGCGCGGCGCTCCTCACGGGGCGGCCTCGGCTAGTCCGCGTCGCGGTACTGGCGGCGGGCGTGCTGTGTCTCGCCGACTGGGTGCTGGTCCAGGACTTCGGGTTTTTCGGCGGCCTCGGCACCGACCCGAACAGCATGATCCCGACCATCCTGCTGCTGGCGGCCGGGTACCTCGCGCTCACCCGGCTGCCGGACGCCGCGGCTGAGCCAGAAGCCACGGTCCAGGCCGAGGCCGTCACTCCCGCGCCTGGCGGGCGATGGCGGGAGCTGCTGCGCCCCGAAGGGGCGCGCGCGGCGCTCACCGCCACCTCGATGCAGACCGTGACCGCTTTGGCCGCCCTCGGCGTGATCGTGATCGGCGCCGCCCCGATGGCCGCGGCATCGCTGAGCCCGACCGCCGACCCCATTCTCGCGCAGGCCATCGCGGGATATTCCCCGCCGCTGGACAGTCCCGCGTCGCCGTTCCGGCTCACCGACCAGGATGGCCGCACGGTCACCCTGGCCAGCCTGCGCGGCAAGGTCGTGCTGCTGACCTTCCTCGACCCGGTGTGCACCACAGACTGCCCGCTCATCGCGCAAGAGTTCAAGGCCACCGCGGCGATGCTCGGCGCGCAGGCCCGGCAGACCGAGCTGGTCGCGATCGTCGCCAACCCCACGTACTACAGCACCCAGTTCACCCAGGCGTTCGACCGCCAGGAAGGCCTGAGCGCCGTGCCTGACTGGCTGTACCTGACCGGGACGCTCACTCAGCTCCGGAGCGCCTGGCAGCAGTACGGCGTCACCGTGGAGAATCTGCCGGCCGGGGCGATGAGCGCGCACAACGATCTGGCGTTCGTCATTGACCGCGCCGGCGTCATCAGGCAGGAGATCGACGCCGACCCGGGACCGGGCACCACCAGCACCCGGTCGTCGTTCGCCGTGCTGTTCGCCGCCGACGTCCGTCAGGCGCTGAGCCAGTCATGACCGCGCGCGCACGGCACCCATGGCGGAACTGGCGCTGGCTCATGATGGCCGCCTCGGTCACCGGGACAGCCGTGCTGGCGGGCTGCGCCGG
>NZ_JBARCR010001121.1:0-2946 GCF_049794275.1 Trebonia sp. | reverse complement strand
CGCCGGCAGCTAGGAGCCCGAGGGCCAGCAGGCCGCCGGCTGGCGCCAGGATCAGCAGGCAAACGGTCACCGCGCCCGCGCCGACCAGGGCCGCGGCCAGCGGCGGCCCGATGCCCCGGATGAACAGGTCCTGGGTGGCGTCCACGTCGCTGATCAGCGCGGCCAGCAGGTCGCCGGACCGGAAGGCGGCCAGCCCGGCGGGCGCGAGCCGCTCCAGCCGCCGGTAGATGGCCACCCGGATGTCACCCAGCACCCGGAAGGCGACGTCATGCGAGGTCAGGCGCTCGATGTAGCGGGATATTCCGCGGCCCACGCTGAACGCGCGGACCGCGACCACCGCGACGGATATAGCCAGGATGCTCGGATGCTCCGACGCGCGGGCCAGCATGTAGCCGGAGGTGGCCAGCAGGGCCACGCCGAAACCGGTGGCGGCCGCGCCCGCCAGGACCGACAGCGCCAGCCGCCCGCGCAGTGGCCCGGCCAGCCACAGCAGCCGCAGCAGCGGCCTGCCCCCGGCACGTCCGCTCCCGGCCTCTTCAGCGCTGACGGGTCCGCCGGTCATGTGATCACCAGCGCGGCGTCCCGGCCGCCAGGAACCACCGGTGCCAGTCTCCCGTGCTCCATGCTGACGACCCGGCCGCCGCTGCCAGCGGACCAGCCCTGCCCATGGCTGATCAGGATGACGGTGCGGTCGGCCAGCTCCGTGTCCAGGGCCGAGGCGATTAGTCGGGCCCCGGCCGGATCGAGGTGAGCGGTGGGCTCGTCGAGGAGCAGCAGCGGAGCGTCCCGCAGGAACGCCCGGGCGAGCGCGATCCGCTGACGCTGGCCGGCGGACAGCCGCAGGCCGCGCTCCCCGAGCGGCGTGTCGTAGCCGGACGGCAGCGAATCGATGAACTCGGCGGCGCCGGCCAGCCGGGCGGCCTGGCAGATGGCGCCGCGGCTGGCACCGGGCTGGCCAAGCGCGATGTTGTCGGCCGCGCTCCCGGAGAACAGGTACGGCTGCTGCGGCACCCATGCGATCTGCCGACGCCACTGCTCCAGATCCATCGCTGCCACGTCAGCGCCGCCCGCCTGGATGGTCCCAGCCGCCGGGGCCAGGAAGCGGAGCAGCAGGGCCAGCAGCGTGCTCTTGCCCGCGCCGCTTGGTCCTGTCAGCACGATCCGCTCACCCGGTGCGATGGTCAGGCCGATCCCGTCCAGAGCGGGCCGTGGTCGGCCTGGATACGTCACCGTGATTCCGTCGAGCCTGAGCTCGGCGACCCGCAGATCCGCCGTCACCGTGCCCGCAGTCGCTCGGCCCGGCCGGGCCTCCGGTCCGTCCGGTAGCGCGGTGTCCAGGATCTCGAACACGCGCCCGGCCGCGGCTGCCCCTTCCATGCTCGCGTGGAACTGGGCGCCGACCGCGCGCAGCGGCAGAAATGCCTCCGGAGTGAGCAGCAGCACCAGCAGCGCCGTCTCATAGCCCAGGTGGCCGTAGAGCAGGCGGAGCCCGACTTCCACCGCGACGAGCGCGGTCGCGACCGCGGCGGTTAGCTCCAGGACGAGGGCGGACAAAAAAGCGACCCGCAAGGTCGCCATGGTCGTTTTCCTGTAGTCGTCCGTTACCTTGGCGATGACCTGTTCCTGGGCCCGGGCACGGCCGAATACCTTGAGCGTGGGCAGGCCCTCCACCACATCGAGGAAGTGGCCGCCCAGGATGGCTAGCAAACGCCATTGCCGCCGGGTTTGCGCCTTGGTGTGCCAGCCGACCAGCACCGCGAAGACGGGGATGAGCGGCAGTGTCACCGCGATGACCACCGCGGAGATCCAGTCGGCGACCGCCACCCGGGCCACGACGGCGATGGGCACCAGGACCCCGAGTACGAGCTGCGGTAGGTACCGGGCGAAGTAGGAATCCAGCCCGTCCAGGCCCCGGGTGCTCAGGGTGGCGATCTCACCCGCCCGCTGACCGCCCAACCACCCGGGGCCGAGCCGCAGCGCCCGGGCGGTGAGCGCGCTGCGTAGCTGCGATTTGACGGTCGCCGCCGCGCGGAGCGCTGTCACCTCCCCGCCGTAGCTGACCGCCGCTCGCAATATCACCACAATGAGCAGCACTATGAGCGTGCCCGTGAGCGCGGCCGCGACGTCGCCGTGCGCCGCGGTGGCCAAGCCGTGGGCGAGCAGGCCAGCCTGAGCCAGGATCAGCGCCGTCCCGGCCAATCCGAGGGCCACGGTGACGACCAGATAGCCGCGGGCGGCCTGGGCGTAGCGCAGCAGCCGAGGATCAACCGGCCCGCGATTCATACCGCCGATGATGCGGCCATCGGGCCGCGAATAACTCACCCAGGCAGGGTGAAGCCCGGCATGCCTCCGGTGCGCGAGGGTAAACAAATCTAGCGACCAGGTGCCGGCGTGATGCCGTGATCGGGCAGCCGAATCTGGAGCGTGCCAGCCTGGAGGTGTCCGTTGCCTGATGTCGGCCACGCGGTGGGTCCCCCGCCCGCGTCGCCTGCTCAGCCGAAGATGGCGGGCAGCTTGTGATCCTGCAAGCGGCCGGGCTCGCGCTGCTGGCCGCGCTTTCCCCGACCACCCTGCTGGTGTCAGCCGTCTACCTCGGCTCCGCCCGGCCCCGGCTTGTCGCCGCAGCCTACCTCGCTGGCGCGATCATCATGAGCCTGGTGATGGGCCTGGTGGTAATCGCGATTCTGCGCAACACCGGCCTGCAGCACCATAGCCAGCGCACGCCTCGCTATGGCCTGCGGCTCGGCCTCGGCCTGCTGATGCTCGCGGCCGGCGCCGTCCTCGCCCGGCGGAAACCGAAGCAGCCCGATCCCGACAACGCCAAGCAGGGGCTCGTCTCCAGGATGATCGCCAATCCCGCCCCGCGCAGCGCGTTTGCCGTTGGCCTGCTCCTGTTCGCGCCGGGTATCACGTTCATCGCCGCGGTTCAGGTGATCGCCACGGCCA
>NZ_JBARCR010001120.1:0-6608 GCF_049794275.1 Trebonia sp. | reverse complement strand
GCCACATCCCCGGCGCGGTCAGCGCCCCGACCGCGGAGAACGTGACCGCCGACGGGACGTTCCGCCCTCCGGCCGACCTGGCCCGCCGCTTCGCCGCGTTCGGCGCCGCCGACGGCACTTCCGTCGGCGCGTACTGCGGCTCCGGCGTCACCGCCGCCCACGAGGTCCTCGCCCTCACCCTCGCGGGCATCCCCGCGGCCCTCTACACCGGCTCCTGGTCCGAATGGATCACCGACCCTTCCCGCCCGGTCGCCACCGGCCCGGACCCGGGCTAACCCTGGGCTAACCCTGCGTTCGCATCGAGGTTCGGCACATGCAAGTCCCTTCCATCTCGGCTTGCTACGGCACTTCACTCAAGTAACCGAACAGCGGAGAGCCGTTCAGTTGTCACGCGCCAGTTGGCGATGGAGGGGAGCGTGCATGGCATCCGCGTCAACTCGATCTCCCCTGGCCTGATCGAAAGCGGCGCGACGCGGGCGCAGCTCGACGAAACCGGCGGCTGAGCACGCCAGATGCTCGACCGGACGCTCCTGGGGCGACTCGGGCAACCGGAGGAGATCGCAAACGTCGCCTTGTTCCTCGCCTCCGACGCTAGCTCGTACATCACCGGCATCGATATCGTCGTCGACGGCGGCATGAAGGTCTGGTGATGAAACGCACTCAGGCACGTCACGAGCCACCGCTACTGGCCAGTGCTGCCGTGCGTCCAACACACCGGGATCAGTGCCGAGAGGTTCGTCCAACCGGCATCTCCCGGCCTGCCCGAACCACAGGACCCGGTCTCGAGGCACCTGGCGGTCGCGCTGGCGGTGATTTCGGCGTCGCAGCTGATGGTCGTCCTTGATGCCACGATCGTCACCGTCGCACTGCTATCGATCCGAACCGCACTGCACTTCTCGCCTTCAACCTGGAGTAGACGATTTCCGCCTACACCCTTGTGTTCGGCGGATTCCTGCCGCCTTGGCGGGCGGCTTGGCGACGTCTTCGGCCGCCGGCGAATGCTCGCGGCAGACGACGGATACGTGCGGTACATCGAGCAGTCGGGCAGGTCCGTCCTCCCGCTGAAGCCCGGAGAAACGGCACTGATCACGCCGTCGTCGCTCGGCCGGCTCGCTGACACGCCACGGCAGAAGGCCGAATCCCACGGCCCATGGCGCGATCTCCGCACCACGCTCCGCTGGACCAGCACGATACGAGGCTGCTCCCTGTTCGCCTGGGAAGTGACCCTAGGAACCAGGCCGTCACAGACGGCTACAGACCAACACGGCTAGAACCGCCGATATGGCGCTGCCGCCGGCCTTGGAGTCCCCCTTGTTGGCAGACGCCGAACAGTTATTCTGAGCGAATGTGTTCGCCGGCCCCATTTGATGTCGATAACCCACTCGGAGACCCAGTCCATCTACTCGAAACCCACGAGTCGGACGATCACACGGTGTCGACAGCCCGGTAGAGGAACGGAAGGGCCTTCGCAGAATGCTCGCCGGCTCGGGCACGTCACAGTCCAGCCCGGGGGACAGGTCTGCGCGGACTGCCCGAGCGTGGCAAGCTGGCGGCCCTCGTCACAGGTCAGTCCTGGCGGGTCAGCATGAACACCGGAATCTGTCGCGTGGTCTTGGCCTGGGCTTCGCTGAGTTGCGGATACTGCGCGAGCAGCTTCGGCCATAGCTCGGCGCGGGCGGTGTCGTCGAGCTCCTGCGCTAGTACCGTGAACGTCTGGGTATCCACCTCGACCTTGATCCTGGGGTCGGCCTTGAGGTTGTAGTACCAGTTTGGGTGGCCTGGCGATCCTCCATTGGCGGCCCAGATCGCGAAGCGGCCGTCTCCTTGAAGGGAGTAGGCCAGCGGCGAGACGCGCTCGATCCCGGATTTTGCGCCGATGTGGTGGATGAGAATCAGCGTGATGCCCGCCCATGGGCCGCCGACGTGTCCCCCCTTCGCCCGGAACTCCTCAATGATCTTGGTGTTGTAGTCGCTGGGCCCGCTCGGAGCCGAGTTCGCCATGATGTCCTCCAATCCGCAGAAGCGGCGCAGCCTGATCTCGCACCATTGGGCTGTCCTCAGTCTCCGCGCTTGTTTCGGTCGTTGCCTGCTAGCCGTTGGCCATCTGGGTTGTGCCGGGACCAGCCGGGCGGAGAGTCCTCCTGCCGGCCGGATACGGGCAGGTCCCGGTGCTGTCGACGAGGGCGAGCCGGCCATCGAGTAGGTGACGGCATCAGCCATCCCTCCGCTGGTATCCGGGCGGTCTGTGCGGGTATCACGACGGTCCCCCTGCGGTCGCGGGATACTCGTCGTGCCGGTGGAACCATGACCCGTCGCCTTCGTTGCGGCCCAGCGGCGCGCGGTCCAGCCACTGCCACATCGTCCACAGCCCGTCGAAGCCGCGGGAATACGCGGAGTACGTGTGGAACACGTCGTCGCCGTCCCGCGCGAACGCGCTCATGCCGGGCTGCTCGCCTGACCAGTCGCGCCAGGCGACGTTCTCCGCCTCGAGCTGCGCCTGGTCCTTGTAGTTGTACTCCACCGGTGCCACGGCGGGATCGGCCGTCACGTGGAAGTCGTAGTTGAAGCTGCTGCTCAGCGACGAGACCCAGCGGACGTCCCATCCCATCCGCCGCTTGTACGCGACGAGCTTGCCGAGCGGGGCGCGCGACACCACGACGAACGCGACATCGTGGTGCTCGAAGTGCGTGATGCTGCCGGCGAAGCCGTCAGTGACCGCCGAGCAGCTCGGACAGCCTTCGTCCCAGTCCGGATCGAACATGAAGTGATAGACGAGCATCTGCGAACGCCCGCCGAACAGATCGCGCAGCGACGCGTCGCCGTCTTCGGTCGCGAACCGGTAGTCCTTCTCAACCCGCACCCAGGGCAGCTGACGCCGCTGCCGCGCCAGCTCGTCGCTGCGGCGCGTCAGCGCCTTCTCGGCCTCGAGCAGCTCCAGCCGGGCCGCAAGCCACTCTTGACGTGTTCCGGTCTTGTGATCGGTCATTGCTTCTCTCCCTCATGTCGTCGTCCTTCATGTCTGTCTCTTTTTGTTTTCTGCGTGCGCCGCTTCGGCGAGACGTTTGACCGTGGCGAGCCGCCGGTCCCATTGCGCGGCCAGGTCAGCCATGGCCCGAGTGGCCTGGTCAAGACGGCCGGCCTGCACGTGGTAGAGCACCTCCCGGCCCTGTTTGCGCCGGCTGATCAGCCCGGCCTGTTCGAGCACGACCAGGTGTTTGGAGACGGCCTGGCGGGAGAACGGCACGTGGCCGGCCAGCCAGCTGGCACTGACCTCACCGTTGCTGACCAGGAGGTCGAGGACCCGGCGGCGAGACGGATCACCGATGGCCGACCACAGCTCATCATCGGCCTGCGCAGTCGTCATCCCTGCTGGCCCTTCGCGAGCACCGCGGCCAGGCGGTCCAGGTACTCGGCCCAGCCTTCCTGGTGCTCGTCGGCATAACGCTGCTTCTCCGCGCCGGGCCAGTCGCGCAGTTCGTGGCCGCTTTCAGTCACCCGGAGACGGGTCCGCTCCTCGCCCTCGGGCGTCAGCGTGAACTCGACGAGCATCGAGTTGCCCGCCGCCGGCTCCTCGCCGCGGGAATGATTCCAGCGGAATGAGAAGCGGGTCGGCGGATCGACCGTCTCCACGACGACCGGGCCGCCCTGGTCCCCGAACCCCATGTAGCCATGAGCGCCGGGTTCGATCACGAGTTCCACCCGGTCGGCGAACCACTGGCTCATCTGGCCGGGCTCGGTGATGGTGCGCCACACCACCTCCGCCGGCGCCTCGATCAGGACCTCCCGCGCGATCACCAGGCTTGCCATCACTATCAGCTCCCTTCCTATGCGCTCACTAACACGCTCAAGCTGCAACCAACGGTAGCGCGTCAGAAACATACGTGCAACCTTGTGTTGCATGTCCGGGAGAGACATGCAATCATTGGTTGCGCATCGAGGAGGAACGTCCAGCGCCCTCATGGGCTGGCACCACTCTCAATCCGGCAACTTGAGAACCGGAGGCAAGGCAATGGCTGGACGCATCGACCAGATGACGAGCTTTACCTACACGACCTACATTCACGCCACGCCCGAGCGGGTCTGGCGGGGCCTCACCGACCCCGCCGTCACGAGACGCTACTGGCGGCACCAAAGGGCTGGTGAGAAGACCTTCCGCTCGGACTGGAAGAAGGGCTCTACCTACGACTTGGCGCACGAGGAGGTCGGGCTCGTCGTGAGCGACCCCGAACAGGTGATCCTCGAGTCCGATCCCTACCGTCGGCTGGCATACACCTGGCACACGTTCACGCCCGAGTGGGCCGCCCAGGTCGGCATGGACGAAGACACCGCTGACGCCTGGCGGGCCGAGCCCCGCTCCAAGGTCGCCTTCGACATCGAGGACACCGGGCACGGCGTGGTGAAGCTCACGGTCATCCACAACAGCTTCGAGTCTGGTAGCGACGTTCTCCAGGCCATCTCCAACGGCTGGCCCGCCGTCCTTGCCAGCCTGAAGACCTTGCTCGAGACCGGAACCGCCTTGCCTGGGTCGTAGGCTGTGCCACCCGAACGAGGTGCCGTCACAGCTCATCCGGATCCAGTACCCAGCGTCATAGCGGCCCGCATTGGTCTCTCTGGCTGCCCCGGACTGCGAGACAGATCAGGCTTATCGATGCGGGCTCTTGCCACTCGACTTTCGCAGTTCTCGGGGTCCGGCGGAATCTGCGTAGCGCCGGCTTCGGATAGGGGTGAGGCTGGCGGGGTGTTTGCGCGTTCATCATGAACACCGGCGTCACTCCAGATGGGTCCGCGGCAATCGGATGGCTTGACCGTAATCGGCGGGCGATATTCGCGGTGACACACGTTTTGTTACTGATGGTGACCTGCCGTCCGGGGTGGCTGACTGATGCGCGGATCTGGGTGATCTGCGCGTCCATCGGTGTCGTCGGTCGTCCGTTGCCCTTCAGCTCTGGCCCTCCGCTGCCTTCTTGGCCTCGTCGGAGGTCAGGCGATAGCTCCGCAGTTCCCGTATCCGCTTCCGCAACAGCGGGGCGAGGAGACGGCTGATCAGCGCGGGGGCGATCCGGTAGGCGCGCCAGACCCAGCGGATCGAGGCCGGGAAGACGATCACCGCCTGGTTCTTTTCGACACCGTTGAGGATTACCTGTGCGGCTCGCGGCTCCATCATCCAGGCCGCGAGTCTGGCGCTGGGGCTCGCCTTGTCCTGGGGGATGTTCACCGTCACGGCGGTCTGGTAGATGCTGGTCCGGACGAAGCCGGGGCAGACGACGCTGACCTTCACCCCCCAGATCGGCCGTTTCGATGCGCAGCGACAGGGACAGCCCGACGACGGCGTGCTTGCTGGTGTTGTAGGGGCGTTGAACGGTCCGGGCAGCAGCCCGGCTGATGACGAGGTGTTGACGATGTGGCCGAATCCCTGCCGGGTCATGATCGGGTAGGCGGCGAGCGTGCCGTAGATGACCCCGAACAGGTCCACGCCGAGTACCCGGCGCCAGTGCTCGGAGGTCAGGTCGCGGGCATCGCCCCCCGATGCCGATGCCGGCGTTGTTGAACAGGTAGTCCAGCCGGCCGTGGCTGGCGGCGGTTTCCTCGACCGTCAGCCTGACGGCGTCTTCGCTGGACACGTCGACCTGGCGCGCCTCAGCCCGGCCGCCTTGGCGGACGATCGCCTCGGCGACGCGCGACAAGTCGCCGGAGTTGATGTGGGCGACGACCACTGTCGGCCCCGCGGCGCGCGAGCTCCTGGCTGGCAGCCTCTCCGATCCCGGATCCTCCGCCGGTTACGATGGCGATCTTACCGAGCAGGCTCATCACTGCCTCCTCTGCCGATACCAGTCATGTCCCGCCTCCTGGTCAGCCGGGGCTGCCCGAGCCTGCCGGATACGCTGGCCCGGTTTCCGAGGCGGCTTGACGGGGCGTGTCACCAGATGAGCGGGACGAGCCGCTGGTGCTGCGAGGCGTAGGCGCGGTACCGGTCGCCGAGCGTGGTCATCAGCGCGTTCTCCTCGATATGGATGCGCCAGAGGATGACGGCCAGCGGCAGCAGGGCCATGACGGCCAGGCCGGCCCAGTTCGCGGAGGCCAGGCCGACCCCGACGCAGGCCAGCAGGATCCCGGTATAGCTGGGGTGGCGCAGCAGGCGATACGGGCCGGTGGCGACCACCGACTGGTCGGTGCTGACCATGACGGTGAAGGTGAAGTATTCACCCAGCGTCTTGAACGACCACCCGCGCAGCACGAGCCCGGCCACCAGGATCGCCATCCCGGCGGCGAAGGCGACGGCACCGGGCCGGATCGCGGCCGCCGGGACGATGTGCGGGGCCAGGTAGAGGAAGACGCTCGCGGCGATCAGGCTGGCCAGGAAGACGACCCGCGAGATTGGGCCGCCGATCTTGGTGGCTCCCTTCCTGGCTTCCAGCCCTTGGGAAAACTGGCTGGATTCCATCGCTCCCCAGGCCAGCACGACAACCAGGAGCAGCAGGCCGGCGATGTGGTTGGTATCGAAGTAGGGCTTCATCTCTCCTCCAGGGCGGTCAGATGGGTGGTGGCTGGCCCGGCGCGATGGCCGGGCCGGCGCCGGGGTCCGGGCGGGCCGCGCGCTCGAAGAGGGC
>NZ_JBARCR010001119.1:0-10011 GCF_049794275.1 Trebonia sp. | reverse complement strand
ATCCTGGACGCCGCCGCGACCGGACAGCTGTCGGCCCTGGTCGTCGCCGGAGTGGACCCGGCCGACCTGCCCGACCCGGCCGCCGCGCTGGCGGCGCTGGAGGCGGCCAGCTTCGTAGTTAGCCTGGAGCTGCGGGTCAGCGCGGTCACCGACCGGGCCGACGTGGTGTTCCCGGTGGCCGCGATCGCCGAGAAGGCCGGCACGTTCGTGAACTGGGAAGGCCGCGGCGGCACGTTCGGCGCCGCGCTCACCGTGCCAGGCGTCCGGACCGACCAGTACGTGCTCGGCGCGATCGCCGACGAGATGGACGTGCACCTGGCCCTGCCGGACGCAGCCGCCGTCAGGGCCGAGCTCACGGAGCTCGGCGGCTGGCGCGGCGCCCGCCCGCTGCCGCCCGCCGTGATTCCTTCCGCGTCTTCCCCTGAGCTCGGTGAGCACGAGGTTCGCCTCGCCACTTGGCATCAGCTGCTCGACGCGGGCCGGATGCAGGATGGCGAACCGTACCTCGCGGGCACCGCCCGGCCCGTCGTGGCGCGGGTGTCCCCCGCCACGGCGGCGGCCGCCGGGGTGAGCGACGGCGAGAAGGTGACCGTCACGACGGCGGCCGGCGCGCTGACGATCCCGGTCGAAGTGACGCCGATGGCCGATGGCGTGGTGTGGCTGCCGACCGCTTCCGCGGGCTCCGCGGTCCGCACCGACCTCGGCGCCGGGCACGGCAGCCGGGTGACCCTGAGGAGGTCAGAATGAGCGGGGCGCTGGCAGCGGACCCGACGCTAGCCGATTTCTACTTGGTCCCCTGGTGGCTGGTGTTGCTGAAGGTCGGGATCGTCTTCGTGTTCCTGATCTTCACCACGATCTTCATGATCTGGTTCGAGCGCCGGGTCATCGGCCGGATGCAGAACCGGCCGGGGCCTAACAGGGCCGGGCCGTGGGGCCTGCTGCAGCCGATCGCCGACGCGCTCAAGCTGCCGCTGAAGGAGGACATCGTCCCCACCAAGGTGGACAAGCTGGTCTTCTTCATCGCGCCGATCATCGCGGCCGGGACGTCGTTCATCGCCTTCGCGATCATCCCGTGGGGCACGGTGGTCTCGATCTTCCACCACCAGACGCCGCTGCAGGTCGCCGACCTGCCGGTCGCGGTGCTGCTCGTGCTCGCGATGAGCTCGATCGGCGTCTACGGCATCGTGCTGGCCGGCTGGGCATCCCGCGGGCCTTACTCGCTGCTCGGCGCGCTGCGCTCGACCGCGCAGGTGATCAGCTACGAGATCGCGATGGGCCTGGCGTTCGTCGCGGTGTTCCTGTACGCGGGCTCGCTGTCCACCACGGCGATCGTCACGGCCCAGCAGCACTTCTGGTACGGGTGGCTGCTGCTTCCCTCGTTCCTCGTCTACCTGGTGACGATGGTCGGCGAGACCAACCGGGTGCCGTTCGACCTGCCCGAGGGCGAGGGCGAGATCGTCGCGGGGCACATGACCGAGTACTCGTCGATGAAGTTCGCGATGTTCTTCCTCGCCGAATACATCAACATGGTCACGGTCTCCGCGCTAGCCGTCACGCTGTTCCTCGGCGGCTGGCGGGCGCCGTGGCCGATCTCGCTCTGGTCCGGCGCCAACAGCGGCTGGTGGACGGTGCTGTGGTTCCTGATCAAGGTCTTCATCCTGCTGTTCTGCTACGTCTGGCTGCGCGGCACGCTGCCGAGGGTGCGGTACGACCAGCTGATGGCGCTGGGCTGGAAGATCCTCATCCCCGCGTCGATCGTCTGGATCCTGCTGATCGCGACGGTCAAGGCGTGGCGGAACGACACTCACTCGAACGTCGTCTACGCGTGCGCCGGCCTGGTCATCGTGCTGATCCTGCTGCTGGTCACGTTCTGGGACAACGCGGGCCAGCGGCACGCCGCCGAGATCGGGCCGGAACCGCCGCCAGTCCCGGACGGCGCGAACGGCACCGTCGAGGGCTTCCCGGTGCCGCCGCTCGATCTGCCGCATTATCACGGCCTCGACTTGGGTGAGCCGGCGCTTGGCAGCCCGCCGCTCGGCTCGACCGATGTGACGAAGGAGGTCACCGGTGCCGGTTCTTGATTTCCTCAACCCCGTCAAGGGGTTCGGGGTCACCTTCCGCGAGATGTTCAGGAAGGTGGACACCGTGATGTACCCGGAGGACAAGCGGCCGACCGCGCCCCGGTTCCACGGCCATCACCAGCTGAACCGCTGGCCGGACGGGCTGGAGAAGTGCATCGGCTGCGAGCTGTGCGCCTGGGCCTGCCCGGCGGACGCGATCTACGTCGAGGGCAGGGACAACACGCCGGACGACCGGTACTCCCCTGGCGAGCGGTACGGGCACGTCTACCAGATCAACTACCTGCGCTGCATCCTGTGCGGGATGTGCATCGAGGCGTGCCCGACGCGCGCGCTGACGATGACCAACGAGTACGAGATCGCCGACGACAACAGGGAAAGCCTCATCTGGACCAAGGAGCAGCTGCTCGTGCCGCTGCGTCCCGGCATGGAGGCGCCGCCGCACCCGATGCGGCTCGGGAACGACGAGAAGGACTATTACCGCCTAGGTGGCGGAGGGGTGGTGGCCACCGACCGCGCGCCCGGCATGTCCGGACCTGGCGGGCCGACCGGCCCGGCGGTGCACATCACGGCTGCCGACTACCTGGTGTCGGGCGAAGACGAGACGGCGTTCGAGGCTGAGGAGGCCTCGATGGGCGTTGAAGCGCCTGGCGTTGAAACGACGGGCGGAGAGGTGGACGAATGACTCACCTGCTGCTGGCCGCGAACAACGGCACTAACCTGGACCCGATCTACAGCAAGGCGCTCTTCTGGATCCTCGCCATCCTGTCCGTCGGCGCCGCCATCACCATGATCTTCATGCGGCAGGCTGTGCACTGCGCGCTGATGCTCGCGGTCGTGATGCTCTCGCTCGCGGTGCTTTACGCGATGCAGGGCGCGCCGTTCCTGGCCTTCGTGCAGATCATCGTGTACACCGGCGCCGTGCTGATGCTGTTTCTCTTCGTGGTCATGCTGATCGGCGTGACCTCGTCGGATTCGCTCGTGGAGACGATCCGCGGTCAGCGGCTCTGGGCGGGCCTCGGCGGTCTCGGGTTCCTGATCCTGCTGATCGTCGGCATCGGGCACGCGGCCATCGGCAGCGCCGCTCCGCAAACCGCCGCCAACGGCGTCGATAACCTCACCGGCCTCGCGAAGCTGATCTTCACCACGTACGTCTTCCCGTTCGAGGCCACCAGCGCCCTGCTGATCACCGCCGCGCTCGGCGCGATGGTGCTCGCGCACCGGGAGCGCACCGAGCCCAAGCCGACCCAGCGGGAGCTGTCCCGCCGCCGGGTGGCCAGCGGGCACGTGGCGCCCGAGCCGCCGCCGGGGGTGTACGCCCTGCACGACGCCGTCGACATGCCGGCGCTGTTGCCTGATGGAAGCACCACCGCACGTTCCATATCGAAGGCGGTGACCCAGCGCGACGTGGACCTTGGCCGCGACCCGCAGTCGGACGTGACCGCTGATCTCGAAACGGAAGACCGGATCGAAGAAGAGCGGCAGATCGAAGCCGCCGCCAGGGGGAGGGACGAGCAAGCATGAGCCCCGCAGCGTACGTCTTCCTTTCCGTCATCCTGTTCGCCATCGGCGGCGTCGGCGTCCTCGTCCGGCGCAACGCGATGGTGATCTTCATGTGCGTCGAGCTGATGCTGAACGCGTGCAACCTCGCCTTCGTGGCGTTCGCGAGGCTGCACGGGAACCTGGACGGCCAGGTCGTGGCCTTCTTCGTGATGGTCGTCGCGGCCGCAGAAGTAGTCGTCGGGCTCGCGATCCTGATGGCCCTCTACCGCGCCCGCAAGTCCGCGTCGGTGGACGACGCGAACCTGCTCAAGTACTAAGGGGATTCTGGTATGACGACGCTTGCCGCGACCGGCGCGCTGCGCTTCTCGTGGCTGCTGCTCGCGTTCCCGGTCTTCGGCGCGGCGGTCCTGCTGCTCGGCGGGCGGCGCACCAACAGATGGGGGCACCTGCTCGGCTGCGCGATGTCCCTCGCGTCGTTCGTCTACGGCGTGATCGCGTTCTTTACGCTGCTCAGCTATCCCGCCGCGGACCGCAGCCGCGACCTGCACCTGTACTCATGGATCCCGGTTGAGAGGTTCCAGGCGAACATCGGGATCCTGCTGGACCCGCTGTCGATCTGCTTCGTGCTGCTGATCACGGGCGTCGGCTCGCTGATCCTCATCTACTCGATCGGGTACATGGCGCACGACCCTGAGCGGCGGCGGTTCTTCGGCTACCTGAACCTGTTCATCGCCGCGATGCTGCTGCTGGTGATCTCCGACAACTACCTCGCGCTGTACGCCGGGTGGGAGGGTGTCGGCCTCGCCTCCTACCTGCTGATCGGGTTCTGGCAGTCCAGGCAGGCGCCGCCGGCCGCGGCGAAGAAGGCGTTTATCGCTAACAGGATCGGTGACGCGGGCCTGTCGCTGGCGATCATGCTGATGTTCGCCGAGTTCGGCACGTTCAACTTCACCGGCGTGTTCGCGTCGGCGAAGTCGGGGGGCTCCGGCGTGGGTCTCGCGCTCGGCCTGCTGCTGCTGCTCGCCGCCTGCGGCAAGTCCGCCCAGCTGCCGCTCCAGTCCTGGCTGCTCGATGCCATGGAAGGCCCGACCCCGGTGTCGGCGCTGATCCACGCGGCCACCATGGTCACCGCCGGCGTATACCTGATGGTCCGGTCCAACCCGATCCTGGCGCAGTCGGCGGACGCGCGGATGGCGGTGGCCATCGTGGGCACGGTCACGCTGTTGTTCGGCGCGATCATCGCGTGCGGCAAGGACGACATCAAGAAGTCGCTCGCCGGTTCCACCATGTCGCAGATCGGCTACATGATGCTCGGGGCGGGCCTCGGCCCGGCCGGGTACGCGTTCGCGATCGCGCAGCTGCTCGCGCACGGGTTCTTCAAGGCGGGGCTCTTCCTCGGCGCCGGCTCGGTCATGCACGGCATGGACGACGAGGTGAACATGCGGCGTTATGGTGCCCTGGCGCGCATCATGCCGATCACCGCCGTCACGTTCGCCATCTCCTACCTGGCGATCATCGGCATCCCGCCGTTCTCCGCGTTCTTCACTAAAGACCCGATCATCGACGCGGCGTGGGATCAGGGCGGAACCGCGGGCTGGCTAATGGGCGGCGCGGCGATCATCGGCGCGGGCATCACCGGGTTCTACATGACCAGGATGGTGCTCATGACCTTCACCGGCGCCAAGCGCTGGGAGGAGCACGCGCATCCGCACGAGTCGCCGGCCGTAATGACGGTGCCGATGATCGTGCTCGCCATCGGGTCGATCGTCGCGGGCGCGTTCCTGATCATCAACGACCGGCTTGTCGATTTTCTCGCCCCTGTGGTCGGCACGCCGCCGGTCTTGCACGGGCTCTGGACCGTGCCAGGTGAGACCTCCCTGGCGCTGGCAGTCGTTGCCGCCGTGCTCGCATGGTCCATGTACGGGCGCGTGCCGGTGCCCGAGACCGCGCCGCGGGGCAACCTCGTCACGAACGCGGCGCGCCAGGAGCTGTACGGCAACGCGTTCAATGAGTCGGTGCTGATGCGGCCGGGGCAGTGGCTGACCCGGCTATCGGTTTTCTTCGACAGCCGCGGCGTGGACGGGCTCGTCAACACGATCGCGGCGACGATCGGCGGGTCGTCGGGGCGGCTGCGCAGGATCCAGACCGGTTTCGTGCGCTCTTACGCGCTGTCCATGCTTATCGGCGCCGTGCTGCTGGTGGCCGGCCTTCTAGTGGTGAGGCTGTAAATGAACGGCTTTCCCTGGCTGACCGTAGCGGGCGCCATCCCGCTGGTGGGGGCGGTGCTCGTCGCGCTCGTGCCGTCGCTGCCCGCGGACAGCGCGCCTGGCGACGTCGAGGCGCGGTCCCGGCTTGTCAAGGTGCTGGCGCTGGCCGTCACGCTGATCACGCTGGTCTGGGTGATCGTGATGGCCACCAGGTTCAACACCTCGGGGCCGACCTTCCAGCTGACCGAGCAGTACTCGTGGATCCCCCAGTTCGGGGTGCACTACGCGCTCGGCGTGGACGGGATAGCGCTCGTGCTCATCGGCATGACCGTGGTGCTGATGCCGATGGTGGTCCTCGCCTCCTGGCACGACGCGGACAACGCCAGGCGGTCGCCCAAGAGCTACTTCGCCATGATGCTGGTCCTCGAGACCATGATGATCGGGGTCTTCTCGGCCACCGACGTGTTCCTGTTCTACGTCTTCTTCGAGGCCATGCTGATCCCGATGTACTTCATGATCGGGTCGTTCGGCGTCGGGCCGCGGCAGTACGCGGCCGTAAAGTTCCTGCTCTACAGCCTGCTCGGCGGCCTGCTCATGCTGGTCGCGGTGATCGCGCTGTACGTGTACGCGGGTGAGTCGGCGGCCACCGGGCACCACGGCACGTTCCTGTTCTCCACCCTGGTGCACGTCACCCTCTCGCCGCTGGTGCAGAAGTGGCTGTTCCTCGGGTTCTTCATCGCGTTCGCGATCAAGGCGCCGCTGTGGCCGTTCCACACCTGGCTGCCCGATGCGACCTTCTCCGCCCAGCCAGGCGCGGCGGTGCTGATGCTCGGGGTAATGGACAAGGTCGGCACGTTCGGCATGATCAGGTACTGCCTGGAGCTGTTCCCGACCGCGGCGCACTACTTCACGCCGCTGATCCTGGTCCTCGCGGTGATCAGCATCTTGTACGGGGCGATCGTGGCGATCGGCCAGACCTCGATGAAGCGGCTGATCGGATACACGTCGGTCTCGCACTTCGGATTCATCGTCCTCGGCATCTTCGCGTTCACGTCGCAGGGGCAGGTCGGCGCGATCCTGTACATGGTCAACCACGGGTTCGCCACCGGGGCGCTGTTCCTGCTCGCCGGGTTCCTGATCGTCAGGCGCGGCTCGGACCGGATCGCCGACTACGGTGGCGTGCAGACCGTTGCCCCTGTGCTCGCCGGGCTGTTCCTCGTGTCCCTCCTCGCGATGCTCTCACTGCCCGGCCTGTCCACCTTCGTCAGCGAGTTCCTGGTGCTGGTGGGCACGTTCACGCGCTACAAGGTGGCCGCCTCCTTCGCCACGGCCGGCATCATCCTCGCCGCGATCTACGCGCTGTGGCTGTACCAGCGGATAGCCACCGGCCCGGTGGCCGAGCCGGTGGCCAAGATGCCGGACCTGAGGTTCCGGGAGCTAGTGGCGGTGTTCCCGCTCGTCGCGCTGATCATCGCGATGGGCGTCTACCCGAAGCCGGTGCTCGACGTGATCAACCCGGCGGTGCAGTCCACGCTCAGCCAGGTCCATTCGACCGACCCGGTGCCAGCCCATCCCGCGCCAGCCCAGGCCGTAACCGCCTCGGCTGCCCAGAAGGGAACCCAGCCGTGACCCCGCTTGCCGCAGCCGCCGCGACCGTCCCCGGCGCGATCCCGGCGCCCAGCATCGAGTACGGCCAGCTCGCCCCGATGCTGGTCGTGTTCGCCGGGGCGATCATCGGCGTGCTCGTCGAGGCGTTCGTGCCCAGGCCGCTGCGCCGCAGCGTGCACCTGGTGGTCACGTTCGGCGCGCTGCTGGCCGCCTTCATCTGGACCTGCGTGATCGCCGGGTCCTCGACGATCTTCGCCAAGGGCAGCGCCGGGCACGTGGCGGCGATGGGCGCCGTCGCGGTGGACCGGCCGACGCTGTTCATCCAGGGCACGATCCTGGTGCTCGCCTTCGTCTCGGTGCTGCTGATCGCCGACGCGTCGCACGACGTGCCGGAGTTCGCGGGCCAGGCGGCCGCGGTGCCCGGCTCGGCCGAGGAGCGCGCGAGCCTGCTGGCCGGTTTCGTGCATACCGAGATTTACCCGCTGACCCTGTTCTCCGTCGGCGGCATGATGCTGTTCCCCGCCTCCAGCGACCTGCTGACGATGTTCGTGGCGCTCGAGGTGCTGTCGCTGCCGCTGTACCTGCTGTGCGGGCTCGCGCGGCGCCGCCGGCTGCTGTCGCACGAGGCCGCGATGAAGTACTTCCTGCTCGGCGCGTTCTCCTCGGCGTTCTTCCTGTTCGGCATCGCGATGCTGTACGGGTTCTCCGGTTCGGTGTCGCTGGGCAAGATCGCCTCGGTGGCGGCCGGCAACACCGGCAGCGACACGCTGCTGTTCGCCGGGATCGCGCTCACCGGCGTGGGCTTGCTGTTCAAGGTCGGCGCGGTACCGTTCCAGTCCTGGAAGCCGGACGTCTACCAGGGCGCGCCGACCCCGATCACCGCGCTGATGGCGTCGTGCGTCGTGGTCTCGGCGTTCGGCGCCCTGCTGCGGGTCTTCTACGTGGCTTTCGGCAACCTGACCTGGGACTGGCGGCCGGCGATGTGGGTCGTGGCGGTCCTCACGATGGTGGTCGGCGCGGTGATCGCCATCACGCAGACCGACGTCAAGCGGCTGCTCGCCTACTCGTCGATCGCGCACGCGGGGTTCATCCTCACCGCGGTGATCGCCGCCTCGCAGCAGGGCCTGTCGTCGTCGCTGTTCTACCTGGCGTCCTACGGCCTGACCACGGTCGGGGCGTTCGCCGTGATCACGCTGGTCCGCGACCCGGGCGGCGAGGCCGACCACCTGTCCCGCTGGGCGGGCCTCGGCAAGCGGTCGCCGATGGTGGCGGGGCTGTTCGCGCTGTTCCTGCTCGCCTTCGCCGGCATCCCGCTGACCAGCGGGTTCATCGGAAAGTTCGCGGTCTTCCAGGCGGCCATCGCGAGCGGGGCCACGGCGCTGGTCATCGTCGGCGTGGTGTCCTCGGCGGTCGCGGCGTTCTTCTACGTCCGTGTCATCGTGCTGATGTTCTTCAGCGAGCCTGCGGCCGACGGCCCGGAAGTGGTCAGGGCCGGCCTGTTCACGGGCATCGCGGTGGCGGTCGGCACGGTCGCGACCGTCTTCCTGGGCATCGTGCCTGAGCCGCTGCTGAGCCTGGCCAACCACGCGGCCACGCAGCTATTCGTGCGATGACGCCTGGCACCCCGGTGTTTCCGGCGCGCCGCCCAGTTCGTATGCTGGTGAGTTCCTACGCTCCTGCGCTGGGTTAGGTGCGCCGAGGACATGGAGTTCGCGTGACCATCGCAGTTCCGGTCGAGTTCGCTGACAAGGCTCTCACCGCGGAAATAGCGGAGGACCTGGCCGTGGTGGAGACCGCGCTCCGGGATACCTCGTTCGGCGGTAACGAGATGTTCGCCGAGGTCTCCAGGCACATGATGGCGGCCGGCGGCAAGCGGTTCCGCGTGATGCTGGTCCTGCTGGCCGCCCGCTTCGGGGACAGCCGCGACAAGCGGATCGTGCCAGCGGCGGTCGCCATCGAGCTCACGCACCTGGCGACGCTGTTCCACGACGACGTGATGGACGAGGCCGTCATCAGGCGCGGGCACCCGTCGGCGAACTCGATGTTCGGCAACTCGGTCGCGATCCTGGCCGGCGACTACCTGTTCGCCAGGGCCTCCCGCATCCTCGCCGACCTCGGCCCGCAGGCCATCAGGATCCAGGCGGAGACGTTCAGCCGCCTGGTCGACGGCCAGCTGGCCGAGACGGTCGGCCTCCGGCCCGGGCAGGACCCGCTCGATCACTACATGCACGTGATCACCGAGAAGACCGGCTCGCTGATCGCCACCGCTGGCCGGTTCGGCGCGATGTTCGCCGGCGCGCCCGACGAGATCTCCGATCTCATCGCCGATGCGTGCCAGCACATCGGCGTCGCCTGGCAGCTCTCCGACGACGTGCTCGACGTCTCTTCGTCGTCGGCCCAGTCGGGCAAGGAGCCCGGCACCGACCTGCGGCAGGGCGTGCGCACCCTGCCGGTGCTTTACGCGCTGCGGTCTTCGGACCCGGCCGGCGAGCGGCTCCGGTGGCTGCTGACGGAAGCCGACCTGACCGATGCCGCGCTGCACGCCGAGGCGCTGTCCCTGCTCCAGGTCTCGCCGGCACTCGGCGAGGCACGCGAAACCGTGCGGACGTGGATCG
>NZ_JBARCR010001118.1:0-1891 GCF_049794275.1 Trebonia sp. | reverse complement strand
GGATCAGCGGGAGTGCCCCTGGACGCGTACCCGGCAAAGCCGCCCGCGACGCCGCCGGCGACGACGCCGCCCGCGACGCCTCCTGCCATGCCGCGCAGGAATGACCGCCGCCCGGGCGTAGCGGCCGCCTCGCCATGAACAGGCTGCTCAGGCTCAGAAGTCATTGACGGTGTTCCTCGGCTCCGTGATCGACGCGACGGGCGCGAGTTCCTGCAGGACCTGCCCGCACGCGGCGTCGATCGCCAGCCTCGCGGAGTCGGGCAGCGCCGAGACGGGAACCCACCATCCGTTCGGGAGCTGTTCCTTCTCCAGCAGGGACTGCAGCTGGCTCAGCCCGGTGTAGACGGCGGGCAGCCCCGGATACCTGGGCGCGAGCAGCGGGTGCAGCAGCGCGAGCAGCACGCGGCTGGCGGTGATGCTGGCGACCGTGCTCGCGAGCGTCGTGCCGCTGCCGTAGTCGTCGTGCCCGGTGAGCTGGAACTCGAGCGCGTTCTCGATGACCTCGTGGGCGCGCCGCCCGAGGTCGGCGAGCGGGACCTGCTGCGTTTGCCACCAGGCGGCGAGCTGGTCGACGTCGCTGTTGAGCCCGCTGGCGACGGGAACGAGCGACGCCAGTGACTGCCCGCGCCACAGCCCGTACTCAAGGCGGTAGAACCCGGTCCACTGCGGGCTGGCGACCCCGGTGGCGTCCGCCCGGCCGTCGATCTCGGTGTCGAAGTGCCCGAACGCGTCGTAGGCGTCGCCGAGCGTCTCGTACTGGAGGTGCGCCGTCAGCCAGTCGCGGCGCGCGGCCGTCAGGTTCCCGCTGCGCACGGCGGCGGCGAGTGTAGCCGTCTCCGGTGCGAGCACCTTGAGCGCCGTTTCGGTCTCCGCCTGGTATGTCTTGGCGGGCGGGATGAGGTCGTTGTACGTGACGGGCAGGACCGCCGGCGTGCCCGTGGCGTGCCCGGGCACCGTGACCGTCACTCCCTTCAGCGGGCTGGCGTCGCTGAACAGGCAGACCAGCGCGTACTTCCCTGAGCCGAAGTCGATGCTGATCGGGTTGACGGTGCCAGGACCGGTGTTCTCGATCTCGGCGTACACCGCGCCGTTGGCCGGGTCGTCCAGGTCGATCTCGGCGCCGCCCGTCCCCTGGTTGCTGATCTGGATCGTATGCCAGCCGGGACCAGGCACCGACCAGGTTCCGCCGCACTGGCTGCCGCTGACGTCGATGACGCCCGGCTGCTGAGTGCCCGCCGCACCGGGGCCGCCTGAGCTGCAAGCGGTCAGCGCCGCGAAGAACGCCGTGAGCACCGCGCCTGCGACGGCAGGCGCGGGCGAGCGTCTGATACGCATGGGACTTCTGGGCCTTCGTCTCGGGCATCGGCCAGTCGTCAGCATAGGGTCGGCCAACCCCAGACGGACCGGCGAGCCGACGCTGAGGATAAACGTTCACCTTCTGCTCAACTCCAGGACATCGAGGACTCCCCGCACGCCCGGTGCGGGCGCCGCCGGTACTGTGCACCCATGGACAGCGAGTACCGGCCGCGCCGGACCTGCATGTCGGTCCCGGCGAGCAGCGAGCGGTTCCTCGCCAAGGCGCGGGAGCTGGCCGCCGACGAGGTGATGCTCGACCTTGAGGACTCGGTGGCGCCCGCCGCCAAGGACACGGCCCGCGACCTCGCGGTCGGCGCGCTCAAGGCCGGGGGCTGGGACGGCAGGCTGGTCGCGGTGCGGATCAACGGCGCCAGCACGCCGTGGGCCTACAAGGACGTGATCGCCGTCGTGGAAGGCGCGCCAGGCGCCGTCGATTCGCTGGTGCTGCCGAAGGTCACCTCGCTCTCGGCGGTCAGCTGGCTCGACGTGCTGCTCGGCCAGGCGGAACAGGTGGCGGGCCTGCCGCCGGGCGCGA
>NZ_JBARCR010001117.1:0-2418 GCF_049794275.1 Trebonia sp. | reverse complement strand
GACCCGGAGCGGAACGAGACCGGAGCGCGGGCCGCGCTGCTCGACCGTATCGACGCGGACCCGGCGCGGGTGCACCCGATGCCGGGCCCCGACGGCCCGGACGGCGACGACCCGGAAGCCGCCGCGGAACGGTACGCGAGCGAACTCGCGGCCGCCACCCGGCCGGAGGACCACGCCCCCGTGCCGTCCTTCGACGTGCTGATGCTCGGTATCGGCCCGGAGGGTCACGTGGCCTCGCTGTTCCCCGGGATGCCCGCCGTCTACGACAACCGCCCGGTCGTCGCGGTGCGCGGCTCCCCCAAGCCGCCGCCGGTGCGTATCTCCTTCACGTTCCCGTCGATCCAGGCCGCCCGCGAGGTGTGGATCCTGGCCTCGGGAGAGGAAAAGGCCAGCGCGGTCGCCCTGGCGCTGTCCGGCCCTGGCCCGGTCCAGCTGCCTGCGGCTGGCGCCCGCGGCCGCCAGCGGACGCTGTTCCTCATCGACGAGGCCGCCGCCGCGAAGCTCCCCGCCGACCTGGGCCGCCCCGGCGCGCACTGACTAACTGGCTAACGCCCGGGGACCTTCGACTGGCTGGCGCTGCAGCCGGACAGCAGGATCGACGATGCCGTACAGGTGCTCTGCCCTCCGCCGGTCGGGCCGGTATAGGTCATGACTAGGGCGAACGCGAGCATTCCTGCGGTGACGCAGCCCCATATCCCCACGAACATCCACGTCAGCGCCGTCGTGGACAGCTTTCTGCGCAGCCGTCGCAGCGGGCGGCGCGGCGGCATGTCCTCGCCGGAGGCCAGCCGGTTGAAGATATGCAAGAACGACACCAGCACCGGAGCGGTCTTCGCGAGCTCGTCGGCTATCCGGCTCAGCGTGCGCACCTCACGCTCGTTCAGGCTCAGGGGACGCCTCCTTCGTCAAGCCCGGGCTGGCTCCCTCAGGCCGAGCTGGCAGTCGCCTTCCCAAGAAGGCCGTGGTTACGCAGCCAGGTTATGAAACTTTCCCGACTGCTGAAGGCAAGTCCCGCCGCGAGGCAGATCGCGGGAACCGCCGCCAGGGCGTACCGGTAGCTGAAGCCCGCGGTCATTGGCGGCAGCACGAGCAGCGCTACCCCGGTCAGCCAGGGCAGCAGGCCGAGGCCGCCCCAGCCGGTGCCGGGCACGCGCGTCCTGCGGCGGATGCCGAGCACCACGCCGACGGCGCCGGCCACCACGAACAGCAGCAGGAACGTCCCTGGCAGGTACACGACCCGCTGGTAGAGCCGCAGGAACAAGCTCCACGGCTGGACCACCGACGGCTGCCCGTAGCTCGCGCCACCGAAGTCCCGCGCGGCCGCGGCGTTGGTGCTGCTGCCGGTCACCCAGCCAGGCAACGGCGTTATGTAGGCTTCCGGCTCGAAACGGAACTTGGTGCCCGAGCCCTCCAGGTTCCCGATGGCGTTGGTCTCGTTCACCCGCGTCCAGCCGAACGTGGTCAGCGTGTCCTTGGCCACCGCCCGCGCGTAGTCGAGCGGCTGGGCGAGGATGGCACGCTCCGCGAACCGCATGGTCAGCGACTCGATCTTAGGGGTGAAACGGTTGACGTTGTTGGTGCCGGTCAGTTGTGCGAGCGGGGTCTTGTTCGACCAGAGGTATTCCTGCGAGTTGGGGCGCCTCGACGGCGGCCTCGAGTCGCAGAGCACCCGCAGATCGGCCGGCGGCTTCATCACCGCGCAGTTGGAGAAGCTGCTCACCCGGCTGTACAGGAACGTGCCCGTCGACTCGTCCAGCGCGTACTGCCCGGTGTGGATGTGGAACCAGAACATGTAGCCCGCGATCGGCACCACGCCCGCGACCGCGGTGGCGGCGATGCGGCGCCAGCCCATGCGGCGCGCCAGCATGCAGATCAGCACGATGACGAGCAGCGGCTCGCCCACCGTCCGGACGGTCGCCGCGTACCCGATCGCCAGGCCGGCCAGCACGGCGACGGCCATTGGCGGCCGGTCCCACCAGCACAACAGCACGAGCGCCGCGGTGATCAGCGTGTAGAAGAGCACGTCGGCGGCGATCATGTGCTCGAGCTGCAGCTCGAACACGTCGAAGAGCACCGGCAGGGCCGCGATCGTCGCGCCCCACCACGGCAGCCCCCGGTGGCGGAGCACGGCGTAGATGCCGGTGCCCATGGCCAGCCCCATCACGGCCTGCAGGCCGGTGACCAGCGCCAGGCTGTGGAACGGAAGCAGCGCGTACAAGAAGAACGGATACCCGTTCGATCGCACGATGTCCGGCGTCTTCGTGACCGCGTCGGTCATGTAGTTGTAGGAGTCGTTGAAGAACATCGCCGGCGGGTAGCCGAGCATGACCACGACCCGCAGCGCCACGGCGAGGGCCAGCACGATCACGTAGGGCCGGTGGGCGCGGATCAGCCGCCCCAGCCAGGCGGCCGCGGCCC
>NZ_JBARCR010001116.1:0-6644 GCF_049794275.1 Trebonia sp. | reverse complement strand
GGGCTGCCTCTTCGGCTGCGTGTCGATGGCCATGTTCGCCTTCGCGCACTCGGCGGAATGGGAGATCTACGTCGCTACCGGCATCCTAGGCATCGGCTTCGGGCTGGCCTTCTCGGCGATGTCGGCGAATGTCGTGTCCGCGGTGCCGGCTGGGCAGACCGGCGTGGCCACCGGCATGAACGCGAACATCCGCACGATCGGCGGCAGCATCGGCGCCGCCGTGATGGCCAGCATCGTCACCGCGAAGCTGGAGCCGTCCGGCCTGCCCACGCAGGCCGGCTACACGACCGGGTTCGGGGTCATGGCTGCCGTCTTGGCGGTGGCCGCGCTGGCCGCACTGCTGATCCCGTCGCAACGCCGGCTGGGCACGGCGGCCACCAAGGCGGCCGCCGTCGGTACCCTGGCCATGTCCGGGGACGCAGTGACCGCCGAGAGCGCCGCCGGGGAGACGCTGGCGAGCGAACTGGGGGAGTGAGGTGGCCAGCGAGCCCTCGGTGAGCGACCCGGCGGGGCCCCCGTCCCCGCCCGGGCGGCGCGACGCGGTCCGCAACTACCACCGGGTCCTCAATGCGGCCCGCGAGGTGCTCGGCGAGTCCGGTGCCGATGCCGGCATGGAGGAGATCGCCGCCCGGGCGGGGGTCGGCATTGGCACCGTGTACCGGCGGTTCGCCAACAAGGACGCGCTGATCGACGAGCTCGTGCGGCTGTCTCTTTGCGAGGCGCTGGCCGAGGCCAGGCAAGCTCTGGCGTGCCCGGGCGGCGATGGTCTCGAGCAGTTCCTGCGTGGGCTCGGGGCGCTGTTCGCCGCGCATGCCAAGTACGCGCACCTGCTGCTCGAGCGGAGCGCCGACGGCCCCACCGCTCGCGAGATCCGCGCCGCGGTCCAGGAGCTCACTAGCCGTGCCCTGGCCGCGGGCACGCTGAACCCCGGCGTGACCATTGGCGACGTGATGGCACTGGTCTGGGGCATGCGCGGGCTGACCGAGACAACCGGCGAGGTCGCGCCCGGCACCTGGCAGCGGTTCCTCGACATCCACCTGGCGGGCCTGCGCACACCGGGCCCGGTCAGCGCCACGCCGTCGATGTCAGCCGAACAGCTGGCGGAGCTACTTCCCCGCCCTTAGTGATGGTGACTTGGCGGCACGTCGTGCGATGGGTGGCCCGCAGCACGAGCACGCTGATGTGGAGCCGCGCAAGGACGACTTGACCAGGCGTGTCAGGGTGGACTGCGTCATGTGCCGTCACGCGGTGGCGGCAGCGGCACTTGTTGGGAGACCGGAGCCATGAGAGCAGCGCTGGCACGGCAGCTGAGCGGGATCGACAGCGTCGAACTCGGTGAACTGCCAGACCCGGCACCCGCAGCAGGCCAGGCATTGATCAGAGTCCACGGCGCGGGCGTCGGCCCGTGGGACGTCGGTTTTCTCAGCGGCGGCTTTCCGGGGCTCGCCGTGCCGTTTGTCCCTGGCCAGGAAGTCGCCGGCGTGGTCGAAGCGGTCGGCGGCGGAGCCGGTGTCCAGCCTGGCGAGCGGGTGTACGCGGTGCTGTTCCCGGCCGGAGGCGGGTTCGCCGAACTGGCGCTCGCCTCGGCGGACCGGCTTGCTCCGATGCCCGGCAAGGCGAACTTCGTGGAGGCGGCCGGGCTGGTCATCGCCGCCGGTACCGCGTACGAGGGCCTGGTCGATCGGGGGCGGCTGCAGGCCGGGGAAACCGTGCTCATTACCGCCGCCGCGGGTGGCGTGGGCAGCGCCGCTGTGCAGATCGCGGCGGCCGCGGGCGCCCGCGTGGTGGCCGTGGCCAGCCCGCCCAACCATGATTACCTGCTGAGCCTGGGTGTCGGCGAGGTCTTCGACTATCACGCCCCCGACTGGACTCAGCAGGTGCGCGCCGTGGTTCCTGGCGGAGTCGACCTGCTGTTCGACGGCGCTGGCGGGCAGACCCGCGACCAGGCCCTCGCTGCGGTCCGCGACGGCGGCCGGGCGATTTCCATCGTCCTGCAGGGCACTCCGCTTCAGCTGGAGCGGGGCATCACTGGTGAATCATTCGCTGCCCACGGCGGCCGGCCGCGGCTTGAGCAGCTGGCTGCTCTTGTCGATTCCGGCAAACTTCGCCCGCAGGCCGAAACGGTACTGCCGCTCGACCAGGCCCGTGAGGCGCTGGCACGAGTCGCGGCCGGGCACACTCGAGGCAAGATCGCGCTCCAAATCGGCTGACTGTGCTCGATCTGGCCGGCTTGCCTGGTCACTGCCGGAGCTGTGATCGAGATTGCCGCGGTCGCGGCCGTGGCGTCCTACGAGCTCGCACGGGCGCACGGTGCGGCGGGCTGGTCGGCCCGGCTGCTCCCGTTGACGGTGGACGGGCTGATCTACGCGAGTTGCTCATGATGGTCATCCGCTCGGCGCAGGTGCTGGGGCACCCCGTCATGGACTGCCGCCCATTCGGTCGATGAAGTAATCCATGTCGATATTCCATCGTCCGCCCCATGCCGCCACCTCTTCGCGGTCGACCGGGTCGGGCAGGTCATGCAGGGCCGCTTCGGCCATCTCCGTCAACTTGGCTTGCCGCAAGAGGTCAACTACGTGCTGCCTGGAGAGTTGCACTGCGATCACCGAGCTCTGACAGCTTGCCCCTGGAAGAGCATTCCGAATGCCGCCGAGTGCTGGGTCATCAGGCTGAGGAATCCCTGAACCGTCTCGTGGTTGGTGCAGCTCCCCTGGTATTGAGAGGCCAGGGAAAGCCATGTCACCGGCACGACGCCGGCCTGGATCATGCGCTGGACGGCGACCTGATGGACCTCGAGGGTCTCGCCGGCGGTCGCGTCGACCGCGAGGTACACCTCGTAGCCGCGCTCCAGGCCGGCCAGCGCGCTGCCCAGGACGCAGCCCTCATTGATGAAGTTTCCCTCACGGACGATCACGCGCCAGTCGCCGGTTTCGGCCCTGAGCTCGCTGAACAGCGGCCCGTAGGGGCCGGTGTCGGCGCCGTTGGTCAGCACCAGCGGGATACCGAAGACGCCTGCGGTCTTCGCCAGGCCGACGGTGTTGTTGACGTGAAGTGACAGGTCATGGGAGCGGAACACATTCCCGAATCCGACCGCGTGGTCAATCATCACGACGGCGCTGTTCTCAGGCGTCAAAGCGGACGGCTGCATGGTGCTCTCCTAGTCTGAGGAGCGGGTGGACTGAGATGACACCGCCCGGAGGGCGGGGCCGGAAGCGCTCGCGGCGTTCCACGCAGAGTCATCGCCGCGGACGATGAGCACTGAGCCGCGGAATCGATGGACCAGGGCGGCGCCGACCGACCCGGTCAGGCCGCTCAGGGCCGCATTGTGAGGCCGGCCGCCCACCACAATGGCCGCAGCCGACCGGTCGTCGGCCATGGCCATCAGCGCATGGGCCGGGTCGCCGCTGCGAACGACGAACTCCCAGTCCACGCCCGTCCCCTGGAGCACCTCCTCCGAGGCCCGCCGGGCCTCGGCCTCGATCAGGTCCAGGTTCTGCCTGGCCGGCCCAATGGTCATCGATGACATCTCCGCGAAGACCGGGATGTGCCGGACATGGACCACCACGAGTGTCAGGCCGGCCGCCCGGGCCAGCTCGGCTGCGCGGACTAGCGCGTTCCTGCTGTCGCCGGTGCCATCCACACCCACGATGACGGATCTCTCCATGGCGAACCCCCTTTTGCCGGCGGACTTCGGGTGAGTCCGCCACCATTAGGATTAGGTTTTATATATTGATAGTAATCTCTCTACTATCAATGGTCAAGAGGTAGGATGACTGTGTGACCCGAGCCAGCTATAACTCGCCCCGGCGGCAGCAGGCCGCTGCGGCCACCCGGGAGGCGATCATCGAGGCGGCCCTGGAGTTGTTCGCGTGCCAGGGGTACGCGCGCACCACCGTGGCCCAGATCGCCGAGGCGGCACGGGTCGCGGCGAACACCGTCTACACGAGCGTCGGCGGTAAGCCCCACCTCCTGGCGGCCATCACCGAAAGCGGCACGGGCGACCCCGACGTCGCCGAAACACTGACCGCTGTCGCCCGCACCAGCGACCCCGCTGAGGTCATCCGGCTGACCGCCGCCGGAACCCGCCAGGTCAACGAGAGGCGCGCCAAGGCGGTCGCCGTCCTGCTCGACAGCGCCCAGGCCGATCCCGCCGCGGCCGAGATGCTTCAGGTCACCGTGCGCTATTACCGCGAAACCCTCGGCACCCTTGCCGGGCGGCTGGAAGACCTAGGCGCGGTCCAGTCGCCTGACCTGAACCGGGCCGCGGACGTCTTCTGGTACCTGTTCGGCTGGACGTCCTGGCGGACCCTCATCACCGACCTCGGCTGGAGCTGGGACGCGGCCGAGCAATGGCTGGCGCAGCGAGGCATCGACGCGCTGCTCCGGCAAAGAACGCCGTAGGCCGTAGCCCTATCGCTCTTCGCCGCGGCGCGGGGAGAGCAGGAACTGATGGACCGATGACGCTGGCTTCGGGAGATCATGTCAGGACCTGGTCGCTGCCCGGGCCCACCGCGGGTCACTTGCCGGCAACCGCGGATTGGGATATCTAGTGCGGAGGTACCCGTAGCACGCAGACGGTGGTTTGCCGATGTCTGGGGGAGGGCCGGATGCGGATCAGCGATGTGCTTCGCGTCAAGGGCGCTCACGTCGTCACCGTCCCGCCGGACACGACGGTGCGCCGTCTTCTCGCGGTGCTGGCCGAGCACCGGATCGGCGCGGTGGTCATCTCTGCCGATGGCGCGTCGGTCGACGGGATCGCCAGCGAGCGGGACATCGTGTGGGCGTTACCGAGCTGGACGACGTCGCGCGGATGATGACTGCCCGGCCCATTCGAGGGATGCCGGCCCGCCACGGCCGTCGGCGCAGCCGTATAAGACAAGGTGACCCGGCCAGGGTTGGCGAACCCTTCGCGGAAACCCACGCCCGCCGGCCGGGCGTGGGTTTTCCGTCGAGCGACTGGTTCGTGCAGGAGCGGGGCTCGAGATCCAGGTCCGGATCCGGCGGGGCACCAGGTGCTAGTTTCCCTGGGTCAGAAACGCGCCGGAGTGTTCCGCGCGCTGATCAGCTGAGCCTGGGCGTAGTTGCACTCGGCGACGATAGCGGCGACGCGCCGGCCGATCCGAGCCAGCGGAGACCGTACGCCCTGCGTCACGTGGTGGTTCATCGTTTCCTCCTCGGTTTTCCGGCCATCTGTTCGCCGGTCACTACCGAGTCTCGCCGTAAGGCGCTGCCCGGCGCATTGGAGGAAATCCCTATTTTCCCTGCTGATAGGGCCTTAGCCGACCCTGGGTCGGCTTAGCGTGGCGCCGGCCCCCGGCCCCCGGGCCCCTTGACCGGGCGATCCCCGCGCGGCCCGCGCCGACGGTGTGGCGTGTCTGCAACGATGGCACTGGACCTATGAATCGGACGAACAGGCCCGGAAGGGGCCCCATCTACTTGGAGCTGACCAGGTTCTATCCAGCCTGCAGAAGCGGTCGACCCGGCCGACTCAGGAAGCAGCGGACTCGATCAGCGCGCCGGTGGCGAGCAGCAGCTCTTCGCCGCTGGCGGGGCCGATCAACTGGATGCTGGCCGGCAGCCGGTGCGCGCTGGGCACGGGCAGGGCCAGCGCTGGCAGGCCGGCCAGGTTTACTGGTGCGGTGAACTGCGGGAAGTCGTGCTGCTCTGCTTCGGCGAGCGGCGGCGGAAAGAACGGCACGGTCGGCAGCGCGATCACGTCGACGCGGCCGAGGAACTGCGCGAACAGGGCCTTCCAGTCGAGCTGATAGGCGCGGGCGGCGGCCTGCTGACCAGCGGTCACGGCAGCGCCGGATTCCAGGAATGTCCGGACCTGGCCGCTGATACCGTCCTTGCCGGCCATCAGGTTCGCGTTAACCGCGGCGGCCTCGCTGCCGGTCAGCAGGTAGGTCTGCATCAGAGCGCCAGCCCAGTCCACCGCGCCGAGCTCGACAATCTCCAGGCCGCTCTCCCTGAGTACGGCATCGACAGCTGCGTCCACGCGAGGGTCGAGCTTGCCTATGGCAGGGCGCAGCCGGCCGATGCGGGCGGCTGGACTTACCGCGACCGCGAAGCCGGGTTCAAGTAGCGCCATCCCGGCGGTCAGGCCGGCCACGTCCGCCGCGATCGGACCGATCGTGTCCAGGCTCGGCGCGAGCGGCCATATGCCGTCCAGGCTGATCCGGCCGAACGTGGTCTTCAGGCCGGCCAGCCCGCAGAACGCCGCAGGGATCCGCACCGAACCGCCGGTATCGGTGCCGTAGCCGATGTCCGCTGACCCTTCGGCCACCGCCACCGCAGACCCGCTCGATGATCCCCCTGGCAGCAGGGCAGGGTCGAGCGGGTTGACCGGGGTGCCGAACCACTGGTTAACCCCGGAGGCACCGAACGCTAGCTCATGCAGATTGGCCTTACCGACAATGGCCGCACCAGATGCAAGAGCTCCGGCCATGCAAGCTGCGTCCCGCGCGGCGGGAGCAGCAGTATCGGCCAGCGCCTTGCAGCCAGCCGTTGTCGGCACTCCGGCGATGTCGATGACGTCCTTTACAGCGATCCGCGGCCCGCTGCCAGGCCGGTCGAGCCGGCTAATAAACGTAGACACCGGCCCATTATCACCGTGCGACACGGGACCACACCCGGAACCAGTG
>NZ_JBARCR010001115.1:0-2115 GCF_049794275.1 Trebonia sp. | reverse complement strand
GCGGAGCGGGGCGTGCGCGAACTCGGCGACGCCCTCGGCGAAGCCGGTCCGGGCGCGGAAGCCAAGCTCGCGGGCCGCGGCCTTCGGCGAGGCCACCACGTGGCGGACGTCGCCGAGGCGGTACTCGCCGGTGATCTTGGGCTCCACCGCGCCGCCGCCGAACGAGACCGCGAGTTCCGCGGCCATCTCGCCGACCGTGTGCGGGGTTCCGCTGGCCACGTTGTAGGCGCGCACGGCGCCCGGTGCCAGCGCGGCGGTCGCGGTGAGGGCGAGCACGTTGCATTCCGCCACGTCGCGGACGTGCACGAAGTCGCGGCGCTGCCCGCCGTCCTCGAACACCCGCGGCGGCACGCCGTTCTCCAGGCAGGAGCGGAAGATCGCGGCCACTCCCGAGTACGGGGTGTCGCGGGGCATCCGGGGGCCGTACACGTTGTGGTAGCGGAGCGCTACGGCGGTGCCGCCGGTCAGCCGAGCCCAGTTCGCCGCCAGGTGCTCCTGGGCCAGCTTGCTCGTCGCGTAGGCGTTGCGGGGGTCGAGCACCGCGTCCTCGGCCACCGTGGCCCAGGACAGCGCAGAATCGCAGCCGGGGCAGCGCGGCTCGAACGAGCCCGCGTTCAGGTCCGCGGCGGCCCGTGGAAGCGGCCGCACGCTGCCGTGCAGCAGGCATTCGTACGCGCCCTCCCCGTACACCACCATCGACGAGGACAGCACCAGCCGCGACACGCCCCGGCGGCCCATCGCGTCGAGCAGCACGGCGGTGCCGGTCACATTGACGTCCGCGTACAGCGGAAGGTCGGCGAGCGAGACGCCGAGCCCGACCATGGCCGCCAGGTGGCACACCGCGTCGACGCCGTCGAGCGCGTCGTCTACGGCGCCGGGGTCACGGACGTCCGCCACACGGAGCTCGAGATCGTCAGGGATATAGGACGGCTTTCCGTCGTGCACAGCCGGGCTCAGCGAGTCAAGGCCGCGGACCTCGTATCCGGCCGCCGCCATGGCCTCCATCACATGGGATCCGATAAACCCCGCCGCTCCGGTCACTAGTACTCGCATAGCTGTGAGCCAAGCATGCGGCCAGGATGCGAACGACCGTCCGTGGTCAGCCGTCACAGATCCGTAAGGCCCGTTTCCAGCCCAGACGAGGCCGCCGCCGCTAGCGTCGGCGCCATGGAAACCGCTACGCAACCCATTGACGTGGTGCTGCCGTGCCTCAATGAAGCAGGCGCCCTGCCGTGGCTGCTCACCAGGATGCCCGCCGGATACCGGCCGATCGTGGCCGACAACGGCTCCACCGACGGTTCGGCGCGGATCGCGGCCGGGCACGGTGCCACGGTGGTGGACGTCCCGCAGCGCGGTTTCGGCGCCGCGTGCCACGCCGGGCTGCTGGCCGCCACTAGCGACCTCGTATGCATCATGGACGCGGACGGGTCGTTCGACCCGCAAGACCTGGAGATCGTCAGCAGTCCGGTCAGGAACGGGACAGTCGACCTGATGCTCGGGCGGCGGGCGCCGCGGACGCTGAGCGCGTGGCCCGCGCACGCGCGGCTCGGCAACATAGTGCTGTCCGCCGAGCTTCGGCGTCGCGCCGGGGTCCGGCTGCACGACCTCGGCCCGATGCGCGCCGCCCGCCGCCAGGATCTGCTGGCGCTTGACCTGACCGACCGGCGGTTCGGCTACCCGCTCGAGATGGTGATGCGCGCCGCGGCGGCCGGCTGGCGGATCGGCGAGGCGCCGGTGCCGTACTACCCGCGCACCGGGAAGTCCAAGGTGACCGGCACGGTCGGCGGGACCGTCAAGGCCGTGCGCGACATGCGGCGAGTGCTGGCCGCGTACGCCGCATGAGCTGGTTCGACGCCGCGAGGCCGCGCGGCACGCACCCGGACGCGGTCGCGGCCCAGCTGATCGTCATCGCGAAGGAGCCCCGTCCCGGCCGGGTCAAGACCAGGCTGACGCCGCCGTTCACCCCCCAGGACGCGGCGTCACTCGCGGAGGGGGCGCTCGCCGACACCCTGGCAGCGGCCGCGGCGGCCCGGATGACCCGGCACGTGCTCGCGCTCGACGGCGCGCCGGGGGACTGGCTGCCGGCCGGGTTCGACGTGATCGGGCAGCGCGGCG
>NZ_JBARCR010001114.1:0-3377 GCF_049794275.1 Trebonia sp. | reverse complement strand
CTGGACTCCTTCGCCCAGCCGGCCAGCCGGCCGCGGATCCGCTCCCGCGCGGCGCGCATTGAGCTGCGAAAAAACCACCGCGCCGCGGGCACCCCGGCGGCGGGCGTCACGGGCGAGCCGGTGCTGGCGTCCGGCCTGACCAGATAGCGGCACCGGGCGGATACTCGGGCGGGTGGCCGATTCGTTCCTAGCAGGGCAGGGGACAATGGGAGTCATGAGCGTCAGCGAGCCCGGGATCGCCCTAGGCGACTCGCCTCTCCAGCCTCACGACCAGTATTCGGAAATCGCAGAGATATCGGAAATCTCAGACATGTCCACGCGTCAGGACGAGGCGCCGCCGGTGCCGGCGGACCAGCACGAGGGCGACGGCGCCCTGCTCACGGACGGTACCACCGGTGCGGCGCTGCCCGCCGACCGGTACCTGGACCGGGAGCAAAGCTGGGTCAAGTTCAACCAGCGGGTCCTCGAGCTGGCTGAGAGCGACGAGACGCCGCTGCTCGAACGGGTGCGGTTCCTCGCCATCTTCGCCTCTAACCTGGACGAGTTCTTCATGGTCCGGGTGGCCGGCCTGACCCGCCGGATGGTCGCGGGCTTCCCCGTGGAGGGCGCCGACGGCCAGCTGCCCGTCCAGGTGCTGAAGAACACCCTCGGGGGCGCCGCCGAGCTCACCGAACGGCAGTCGGCCGTCTTCACCGACCGGGTGCAGCCGGAACTGGCGAGGCACGACATCGAGATCCTGCGCTGGAAGGAACTGGAGGAGCGGGAGCGCGACGACCTGACCCGGCTGTTCAAGGACCGGATCTACCCGGTCCTCACCCCGCTGGTGGTCGACCCGGCGCACCCGTTCCCCTTCATCTCCGGCCTGTCCCTCAACCTGGCCGTCATGCTCGCCGAGCCGGGCACCGGCGCCACCATGTTCGCGCGCGTCAAGGTCCCGCCGAACCTGCCGCGTTTCCTCAACGTCACCGCGCGCCGGTTCGTGCCGATCGAGGACGTGATCGCGGCGCACCTGGACGACCTGTTCGCCGGCATGGACATCGTCGAGCACTACGTGTTCCGGGTGACCAGAGTCCGCGACCTCGAGGTCGACGAGGACCTCACGGAGAACCTGCTGCAGGCCATGGAGCGCGAGCTCGCCAAGCGGCGATTCGAGCCGGCGGTCCGCCTCGAGGTCGAGGCGGACATGGCCAACGACGTGCTCTGCCGGCTGGCGAAGGAGCTCAGCGTCGACGAGGACGCCATCTTCAAGGTCAACGGCCCGCTCGACCTGGCGGGCCTGGACGTGATCGCCGACCTGCCGATCGGTCAGCTGCGCTATCCCGCGTTCGTCCCCTCGACGAAGGCGGTGCCGGCCGACGTGAGCATCTTCGCCACGCTCAACGAGCGTGACGTGCTCGTGCAGCATCCCTACGACTCGTTCACCACGACCGTGGAACGACTGGTCGAGGAGGCCGCCGCCGACCCGCGGGTGCTGGCCATCAAGCAGACGCTATACCGGACCGGCGAAGAGTCGCCGATCGTGGACGCGCTCATCGACGCGGCCGAGGCCGGCAAGCAGGTCGTGGTGGTGGTCGAGATCAAGGCCCGGTTCGACGAGCGCGCCAACATCATCTGGGCGCGCAAGCTCGAGGAAGCCGGCTGTCATGTCGTCTACGGCTTCGTCGGGATGAAGACGCACGCCAAGGTCATGCTGATCGTCCGCGAGGAAACGGACGGCTCGCTCAAGCGGTACTGCCACATCGGCACCGGCAACTACCATCCGGCGACCGCCCGGCTGTATGAGGACTACGGCCTGCTCACCGCCAACCGGGAGGTGGGCGAGGACGTCACCGACCTGTTCAACCACCTCACCGGCTACAGCAGGAAGATCGGCTACCGGCGGCTGCTCGTCGCGCCCGAGGCGCTGCGGGCCGGCATCGTGGGCAGGATCGGGCGGCAGGCGGCGCGGGCCAGGGCCGGCAAGCCGGCGAAGATCGCGTTCAAGTGCAACGCGCTCGTCGACGAGATGGTGATCGACGCGCTGTACCGGGCCGCGCAGGCCGGCGTGACTGTCGACCTGTGGGTCCGGGGGATGTGCGCGCTTCGACCCGGTGTGCCTGGTTTGTCCGATACCATCACGGTGCACAGCATCCTGGGCAGGTTCCTCGAGCACTCGCGCATCTACGCGTTCGGCACCGGCGAGCCGGATCCTGACCCGCAGCCAGGGGAGGATCCGGAGGCGGGCAACGAGGTGTGGATCGGCAGCGCGGACATGATGCACCGCAATCTGGACCGCCGGGTCGAGGCCCTGGTCCGGGTGGGCGACCCCGCGCATTGCGCCCGGCTGCGCTGGCTCATCGCCCAGGGCATGGACGAGGGAACGTCCTCGTGGTGGCTGGACAGCGATGGCGACTGGACCAGGCACGCGCGGGACGCCGGCGGCCAGCCGCTGCGCGATGTGCAGGAGACCCTGATCAGAGAAAAAAGCCGAGGTCGCAGCGCTGATGGCTAACAATAAGCCGCCCGACAGCAAGGAAAGCAAGCTGATCCTGGCGGCTGGTGCGGTCGCCTGGCGGCCGGGCCGAGACGGGGGCGAGCCCGAAGTACTGCTCGTGCACCGCAAGAAGTACGACGACTGGTCGCTGCCCAAGGGCAAGACAGAGCCTGGCGAGCCGCTGCTGCTCACCGCGGTCCGTGAAGTCTTCGAAGAGGGCGGCGCGCGGCTGATCCTCGGCCGCCGGCTGACCTCGGTGCGGTACCAGGTGGGCGGCCGGCCCAAGCGGGTGCACTGGTGGGCGGCCCGGGTCTCCGGCGTGGACGAGGCGGCGGTGCCGAACGACGAGGTCGACGAGGTGACCTGGGCCGTCCGGCCGCAAGCCGGCGAGCTGGCCAGCTATGAGCACGACGTGCGCGTGCTCGGCGACTTCGCCAGCCGGCCGGCCGACACGGTACCGCTCATCCTGGTGCGGCACGCCACGGCGGTGCCCCGCTCGAAGTGGAAGGGCGACGACGGCGAGCGGCCGCTGGACAGCACCGGCCGTGCCCAGGCGAAGCTGCTCGCGCCGCTGCTCGCGGCCTTCGCCCCGCACGCCCGGGTGATCAGCTCCGCGGCCACCCGCTGCATGGACAGCGTCGGCCCGTACGCGGAACTGACCGGCGCGCAGGTGCGGGCAGAGCAGGCGCTGCAGGTCCGGTCATCAGGAACGGACCCGGCCGCCTCCGCGGCCCTCATCGCCGAGACCATCGGCGCGGGCGAGCCCGCGGTGGTGTGCGCGCACCGCGAGAACGTGTCCCTGCTGCAAGCCGCGGCCATCGGGGCGCTGGGGCCGCCCGACGGGACCCTCCTGCCGAGCGAATGGGCCGATGAGCTGCCGACGGCAGGCTTCTGGGTGCTGCAC
>NZ_JBARCR010001113.1:0-4510 GCF_049794275.1 Trebonia sp. | reverse complement strand
CGCGAACCACGCGCGGACCCCGCTGGCGGCCAGCCCCCACGTGCAGTCGGACAGCACCCCGATGGACACGGAAACCAGGGCGAGCAGCAGCATCTGCGCCGGGACGTGCCCGGCGCCGCGGTTCACGAACTGCGGCAGGATCGCGCCGAACAGGATGTACGCCTTCGGGTTCGTCACGCCGACCGCGAACCCGTCCCGCAGCGCGAGCCAGCCGGCCCGCGCGGGAACGGCGCCGGACATCGCCTCGCCGAGCTGCTGGCGATGCCGGATCGCCTGCACCCCCAGCCAGACCAGGTACAGCGCCCCGGCCAGCTTGACCGCGACGAACGCCTGCGCCGAGCGCTCGAGGAGCGTGCCGAGGCCGACGGCGACGCAGGCGGCCACCACGTAGTTGCCGCCGGCGTGCCCCACGGCGGTCGCGATGGCCGTCCGCCGGCCGTGCGCCAGCGCACGGCCGACCACGAACAGCACCCCGGGTCCTGGCACGACGATGATGAGGAACGACGCGATCGCGTAACCGAGCAGCTGGCCCGATGAGATCATGGCGCCGCCCGGGTGATGAGCTCGCGGCCGCGCTTGCGCAGGTCCGCGACCGAGGTGACGCCGAGCAGCTGCATCGTCGACCGGAACTGGCCGGTCAGCAGGTCAAGCGCCCGGTCCACGCCGGCCGATCCGCCGGCCATCAGCCCGTACAGGTACGCCCGGCCCAGCACGGCGGCGTCCGCGCCGAGCGCCAGCGCCACAATGACGTCCGCACCGTGCCTGATCCCCGAATCCACGAGCAGCGTGAACGAGGGCCCGACCGCCTCCCGCACCGGCGCGATCAAGTCGGCCGGCGCCACCGCACGGTCCAGCTGCCGGCCGCCGTGGTTGGACAGCAGGAGCCCGTCCACGCCGAGCTCCACGGCGCGGCGCGCGTCGGCGGGGCCGAGCGGCCCCTTGATCAGCAGCTTGCCTGCCCACCTGGACCGCACGTCCTCGATGTCGGACCAGGTCACGTCCGGGTCGAAGAACTCCGCTGTCTTCCGTACCGTCGTCCGCGGGCCGCCGGCGAAGTTGGCGTAGTCCAGCGCCGGCCCGCTCAGCAGCCGCCACCAGTACCCGGGCTTGGCGCCCACCTGCACGACGGTGCCCAGGGTGAGTGACGGCGGTATGGTCAGCCCGTTGCGCAGGTCACGTACTCGGTTGCCCGCGACGACCGTGTCCACGGTCACCATGAGCGTTCCGTACCCGTTGTCCGCCGCCCGTCGCACCAGGTCATGCGCCTGGGCGCGGTCCCTCGTCACGTACAGCTGGAACCACAGCGAGCCCGGTGCGGCGCCGCCCACCGCGGCGCGCAGCTCCTCGATCCCGGTCGAAGCCATCGTGGACAGCGTGTACGGCAGCCCGTGCCGCAGCGCCGCGCGCGCCGCCCCGATCTCCCCGTCCGGGTGCATCATCCGCGTGTACCCGGCGGGCCCGAGCAGCAGCGGCACCGGCAGCGGGGAGCCGAGCACCGGCGTCGTCGTGTCCAGCGTCCCTACCCCCGCGAGCGCGCGGGGCAGGAACCGCCACGCGCGGAACGCGGCCTCGTTCGCCCTGACGGCGATCTCCTCGTCCGCCGCCCCGTCCACATAGTCGAAGACCGGCCGGGGAATCCGCCGCTTCGCGACACGGCGCAGATCAGCGATGTCGAAGCACGAGCTGAGCCGGCGTTCCGTGGGGTTCAGCGACACCGGACGCAGTTGCACGAGCTTCCGCATATCGCGCACTCTCATGACGTGACGATACCTCGCGGCCACCTCGCCGCCCGCGTCCCCCGCGCCCCACGCCAGTCATGTACAGTAAATCTATCGGAATAGTAGATATATCCTCACGGAGGTACCGGACGATGTCCCTGCGATTCCACTGGTTCCTGCCGACCAACGGCGACGGCCGCGACATCGTCGGCGGCGGCCACGGCGTCGCGACCGGCGCGGCGGGCGCGATCCGCCCGCCGTCCGTCGCTTACCTGGGCCAGATCGCCCGCAGCGCCGAACAGCTGGGCTTCGAGGGAGCGCTGACGCCGACCGGCGCCTGGTGCGAGGACGCCTGGCTGACCTGCGCGATGCTCACCGAGGTGACGGAGCGGCTGAAGTTCCTCGTCGCGTTCCGCCCCGGCCAGATCAGCCCCACGCTGGCCGCGCAGATGGCGTCCACCTTCCAGCGCCAGTCCCGCGGCCGGCTGCTGCTGAACGTGGTCACCGGCGGCGAGTCCGCCGAACAGCGCGCCTACGGCGACTTCCTCGGCAAGGACGAGCGTTACGCGCGGACCGGGGAGTTCCTGGACATCGTGACGAGCCTGTGGCGCGGCGAGACGGTGACGCGGGACGGCGCGCACCTCAAGGTCGACCGGGCCAGGCTCTCCCGCTTGCCTGACCCGGTTCCCGACGTGTACTTCGGCGGCTCGTCGCAGGCCGCGGGGCCGGTCGCCGCGCGGTATTCCGACGTCTACCTGACCTGGGGCGAGCCGCCGGCCGCCGTGGACGAGAAGCTGCGCTGGATGGCCGGGCTGGCCGCGGCGGCGGGCCGCACGCTGCGCTTCGGCATCAGGCTGCACGTGATCAGCAGGGACACCGCCGACGAGGCGTGGCGGCAGGCCGGGCGGCTGATCGAGCGCGTCGACGACGAGATGATCCGCAAGGTCCAGTCGGGCCTCAGCCAGAGCGAATCGGAGGGCCAGCGCCGCATGCGCGAGCTGCACGGCGGGGGCGACCGGCACGACCTGACCGTCGCGCCGAACCTGTGGGCCGGCGTGGGCCTGGTCCGCGGCGGGGCGGGCACGGCGCTGGTCGGCAGCCATGCCGAGGTAGCGGACCGCATCGAGGAGTACGCCGGCCTCGGCATCACCGAGTTCATCCTTTCCGGCTACCCGCACCTCGAGGAGGCGTACTGGTTCGGCGAGGGCGTGCTGCCGATCCTCGCGGAACGCGGCCGCTGGCGGCACCCGGCGCCCGCCGCCGAGGCGCCGCAGACGATCTCGCCGTTCGCGCCGACGCACGTCCGCGAGCCGGCGGCCGCCTCATGACAACGATCGCCGTCGTCACGGGCAACCCCAAGCCCCAGTCGCGCACCCACGCCGTGGCCAGGGCGGTCGCCGACGTGCTCGCCGCCGGGCTCGGCGGCGACATCAGCCGCCTGGAGATCGACCTCGCCGAGCACGCCGCCAGCCTCTTCGACTGGTCCGACCCGGTCCTGACCAGGCTGACCGAGGAGGTGGCCGGCGCCGACATCGCCATCTTCGCCTCGCCGACCTACAAGGCCGCCTACACCGGCATGCTGAAGGCGTTCCTCGACCGCTATGGCTCCAACGGCCTCGCGGGCGTCGTCGCGGTCCCGGTGATGACCGGCGGCTGGCCGGGCCACCTGCTCGCGGTCGAGGTGCACCTCCGCCCGGTGCTCGTCGAGCTCGCCGCCACGGTCCCGTCCCGCGGCCTCTACGTCACAGAACCGGAGCTCGCCGACCTGAACGCCGCCGTCGCGAAGTGGTCCATCGCGGCCACCCCGCTCATCACAGCCCACATCCGCTAACCCCTATTGGCGGTGTGGCCCACACCGCCAATAGATTCGCACCTGTGGCCCACACCGCCAATGCCGCGCCACGCCCGAACCTGATAACAGCAAGAAGCGGGCCGCTCCCCGCGACTTAGGGCGCGAAAGTCACCGCAAAACCACCACAAACCGGACACATAACGTCCACTTCGCGCCCTAAGTGACCCGCTAGGCGGGGAGGCCGCCGTCGAGGGACGTGTAGCCGCCGCGCCAGAAGACCAGGGGCGCCGCGCCGTCGCCGTCGGTCTCGACGTGCCGGACGCGGCCGACGACGATCTCGTGGTCCCCGCCAGGCAGGGCGTGCTCCACGGTGCATTCGACGACCGCGATGACGCCGTCCAGCCGCGGGCTGCCGGTCGGCCCGCGGCGGTGCCGTACCCCGTCCCACGCCGCGGCGAGGCCGCGCCTGGCGAAGTTGGCCGACAGGTGGCGCTGCCGGTGGCCGAGCACGTTGACAACGAACGCGCCGTGGCCCCGGATCGCCTGCAGGGTGGCGCTGCTCAGGTCGAAGCAGACCAGCAGCAGCGGCGGGTCGAGCGACAGCGACGTCACCGCGTTGGCGGTGGTGCCGACCGGCTCGCCGTCGTCGCCGATCGAGGTGACGACGGTGACCCCGGTGGCGAAGTGTCCCATGGCCTCGCGGAACTCCACTGCGGAAACTCCCGGCGCCGCCGGCACGGCCGCCTCCCTGGATTCGTCGATAGCGGTCATCGGCTCACAGCTGTCCATGGTTCGGCGGGAGCACGTCGTTCAGCATGAAGTTCCCCACATGGTGGTATTTCCAGGCCACCGGGTCGTGGCTGGCGTGCGTGCGCGCGTTGCGCCAGTGCCTGCTCAGGTCGTACTTCTCGTCGGTCGCGCTGGCGCCGCTGAGCGAGAACAGGTCGGTGGTCACCTCGGCGGCCACGTCGCTGGCGAACGCCTTGGCCTGCGCGACGGC
>NZ_JBARCR010001112.1:0-3803 GCF_049794275.1 Trebonia sp. | reverse complement strand
AGACGGCATCCTCGCGCCGCCGCCGCGCCGACTCGCCGCGCAGCATGTCGGTGAGCCGACGGGTGGCCACCGTGAGCAGCCAGCCGCGCGGGTTGTCCGGCGTGCCGGACGCGGGCCACTGCGTCGCCGCGTCGAGCAGCGCCTCCTGGACCGCGTCCTCGCAGGTGTCGAGGCCGCCGTAGCGGCGCATGAGCACGCCGAGGACCTGCGGCGCGAGCGCGCGCAGCAGGTCCTCGGTGCTTGTGGCCATGGCGGCTGCCGTTCCTTGGCGGCGGTCGTCAGACGACGCCGATGTCCACGCCCGCCTCGCGGGACGCCTCGTGCAGGATCGGCCACACTTCCGTCGGCTGGTGCACCGCCGACGGCAGCGCGGCGGCGATCTCGACCGCACGCTGCTCGCTGTCGACGTCGATCAGGTACCAGCTGGCCAGGTACTCCTTGGTCTCCAGGTACGGGCCGTCGGTGATGGCGGGCTGCCCGTCGGCCAGCCGCACCAGCTTGGTGGCGGCGGCGTCCGCGACCCCGTACGCACCGAGCAGCTCGCCGGTGTCGTAGTACTCCTTGTTGAACGCGTCGAACGCCTCGAAGAGCCGCTGCTGCTCGTCAGGGCCGACTGAGTTCCACAGTTCCTGGTTGCCGTAGATGATGAGCATGTACTTCACGGTGGTGCTCCTCCCGTATGGTTCCGCCGCCGCCCGCGACGGGCGGCTGTCACTGACTGGTACGGCGCCGTCCCGCGATTTTCTACATCGGCATCCATGATGCCGTGCATTCTTTTCCGGGCGGCGCGGCGGTACGATCACGGCGGGCGAGGCTGCGGGGGCGTAGGGGCCGGGCCCAGGGGCCTGGGGTTATCGGGAGCGGACCGCGACGAAGGGAAGCAGCGGCACCGTGCGGGAAGTCACGAGGCGGGCGGCCGGTGCGATCAGGGCCCGGGTCGGCAGGCGATCCGACCTGTCCCGGCGTCAGGCCATGGCGCTGCTTGGCGGCGGCGCCGTGCTCGCGGCCGAGTCAGCGTGGCTGGCAGGCTGGCAGCCCGCGTCCTGGTGGGGCGTCGCGGGGACGGCGGCCGCCGACCCGTGGCCGGACAGCCCGGCGTACGTGCCTGGCTACCCGATGGGACGCAGCGGCTACGCCCCGGACGGGACCGCGGGCGCCACCGCGGCGTACCCGCTGGCTTCGGTCCGGCTGCTGGACAGCGCGTTCCGCGCTAACCAGGGGCGGACGAAGGACTACCTGCTGTTCCTCGACCCGAACCGGATGCTGCACACCTTCAGGCTGAACTACGGGCGGCCGTCCGCCGCGCGGCCGGTCGGCGGGTGGGAGGCGCCCAACATGCAGGTGCGCGGGCACACCACCGGCCACCTGCTGTCCGGTCTCGCGCTGACCTACGCCAACACCGGCGACCCGCGGGCGAAGGCGGCGGGGGAGTACCTGGTCGGCGAGCTGGCCCAGCTGCAGGCGATCGCGCCGCTCGCCGGGTACGCGCCTGGCTATCTGTCGGCGTTCCCCGAGTCCTTCTTCGACCGGCTGGAGGCGGGCCAGCGCGTCTGGTCGCCGTACTACATGATCCACAAGTACCTGGCCGGGATGATCGACCAGTACCAGCTGGCCGGCGTGGGGCAGGCGCTGGACGTGGCGGTGCGGCTGGCCGACTGGGTGGACGCCAGGACGGCGCGGCTGAGCTACGCACACATGCAGCATGTGCTCGAGACCGAGTACGGCGGGCTGCCCGAGTCGCTGGCCAACCTGTACCGGATCACCGGCTCGGAACGCTACCTGCGGACGGCGCAGCGGTTCTACCACGCCAGGTTCCTCAACCCGCTGGCGGCGGGCGACGACGCGCTGCGCGGGGCGCAGTGCAACGTCAGCCTGCCGAAGGTGATCGCCAGCCTCCGGATGTGGGAGGAGACCGGCGATCAGAAGTACCGCGCCATCGCGTACAACTTCTGGCAGATCGCCACCGCGCACTACTCGTACATCATCGGCGGGCAGGGCAACTACGAGCACTGGACGGCGCCTGACGTGGTGGCCGGCGCGCTGTCCAACTCCACCTGCGAGGGCTGCGTCACCTACAACATGCTCAAGCTGACGAGGCTGCTGCATTTCCACGACCTGACCCGGGTGGACCTGCTCGACTCCTACGAGCGCGGGCTGTTCAACCAAATGCTCGGCAGCCAGGACCCGGACTCGCCGCACGGCTTCGTCTGCTACTACACCGGGCTGTCGCCCGGCGCGTTCAAGGAGCAGCCGCTGAACTACTTCCCCGGCGGCGACCCCGACGTCTACGCCACCGACTACGACACGTTCACCTGCGACAACGCCACCGGCCTCGAGACGCAGGTGAAGTTCGCCGACACCATCTACTCGCGCGACGCGCGCGGCGTCTACGTGAACCTGTTCATCCCCTCCGAGGTCCGCTGCGCCGACCAGGGCATCACGCTCCGGCAGACCACCGGCTTCCCCGACACCCCGGTCGTCCGGCTCACCGTGGTGAGCGGCGCGGCCCCGATGGACCTCCGGGTCCGGGTGCCTGGCTGGACCGCCGGCCCGCCCGAGGTGGTGCTGAACGGCACCCCGCTGCGGAACGCGGTGGTCCCCGCCGGCTCAGCCGGCGGGTGGGCAGTGGTCAGCCGCCATTGGCAGCCTGGCGACTGGCTCACCGTGACCCTCCCGATGAGCCTGACGTTCAACCGGGCCCCCGACAACCCTGCCGTCCAGGCGGTCAGCTACGGCCCGGTCGTCCTCAGCGGCCTCTACGGCGCAGGCTACGCGGCGGCCGGCCCGGCCCCGGGCACCGCCGCCGCGCCAAGCACCGCCTCGCCCCCGAGCACCGCGTCCCCGCCCACTGGAAACGCCGCGGGGAACTCCGCCCCTGGCGGCGTTCCCGGCGTCACCGGCGAGGGCCAGGCCACGGCGCTGCCGGTGCTCGACACCGCGTCGGTCCGCCGCACCACGGCGAACCCGATGACCTTCGAGGCGACAGCCGACGCCCAGCCGATCACCCTGATCCCGGTATCCCGCGCCCAGCACAAGCCCTACACGGTCTACTGGCAAACCACCGAAACCTGACCGGCCCGCCCGCGGGCGCTGCCCCACAAATCCCACGGTCCCCAACGTCACCGAACCCCAACGCAGGCAGCTCCTCCTGATCGCCTCGCTGGAGGACCGGCTGCCGCGTGTTCGCACCATGCGCCGCGCCTGCCCCAAGTTCTGCTTGCGGGCGGGGTGGGCGCCCATCTTCGCATCACTTTCCGCCCCTAGAATCGGGCAAATCGGGCGCAAAAAGGGCCGAAAGTGATGCGAAGACGAAGAGTGATACGAAGTTACTGACTGCAAGGTCGGCTCGCGCAACCTAATGGGCGCGGACGTCCCGGCCCGGCCCGTGCGTGGTCACGATGACTAGTGTTCGGCACATAGGGCGAGATCTGCCTGTTTTATGTCCCTTTTGTCCTGGTTCTGCGATGCATTTCTCGCCCTATGTGCGTGCGGCACGGCGCGTCTGGACGCCCGAACGCGCCCAGACTGACCTGCCGATTGCGCAACCGGCAGCTAGCCCGGCTGGGGCATGGGGCTGTCGCGGCGGGGCTAGCGCCACCAGGGGCGGCGGCGGGCCTCGGCCACCCGCTGCGCGGGCGCGCTAACCGTCTGGGCGCTCTGGCTCAGGTGGTGCAGGTGTTCCTGTACCCACAGCAGGTGCGGATGCACCGGTGACGGCGCGGGCGCCGCAGCGTCGACAGCGGTCGTGGTGCCAGCGAGGGCCGGGTGATCCGCCACGGTCGCGCCGCGGGCCGTGCCGGCGC
>NZ_JBARCR010001111.1:0-6329 GCF_049794275.1 Trebonia sp. | reverse complement strand
CCGGAGCTCGGCGCGGCGGCCGTGCCCGAGGTGCCGGAGGTGCCTGAGGTGCCCGAGGTGCCGGAGGTGGAGGCTGCCGCTGCCGACGGCACGCCGGGGCTCCCCGCCGGGGAGGGTGTCGGCGAGGGCGAAAGCCTGCCTAGCAAAAAGGTGAATACCGCCAAGCGCTAATGTGACGCCATGACCAAGTGGGAGTACGTCACCGTGCCGCTGCTGGTGCACGCGACCAAGCAGATCCTGGACAACTGGGGCGACGAGGGCTGGGAGCTCGTCACCGTGGTGCCTGGCCCGAGCGCCGAGCAGCTCATCGCCTACATGAAGCGGTCGAAGGCGTGACCGCCCCGGCGGAGCGGGCATCGGAACGGCTGGCCGCGCTCGGGCTGACGCTGCCGCCAGTGGCGGCGCCGGTGGCCGCGTACGTACCGGCGGTGCGCACCGGCTCCTACGTCTACGTCTCCGGTCAGCTCCCGCTGGTGGACGGCAAGCTGCAGGCCACCGGGAAGGTGGGGGCGTCGGTCAGCGTGGAGGAGGCCGCCGCGCTGGCGCGGATCTGCGCGCTGAACGGGCTCGCGGCGGCGGCCGGTGCGGCCGGCGGCCTCGACGCCATCGCGCGGCTCGTCAAGGTCACCTGCTTCGTCGCGAGCGATCCGTCGTTCACCGGCCAGGCGCAGGTCGCCAACGGCGCCAGCGAGTTCCTGATCGAGGTGCTCGGCGAGGCCGGCAGGCACGCGCGGAGCGCGGTCGGGATGGCGGTGCTGCCGCTCGACACCCCCGTCGAGGTTGAGCTGATCGCCGAAGTGGCGGCGTGAGGATACAGCTGAACTCGGCGTCGGGATTGGGCGACCGGCTGGCGCAGCGGGTCGCCGACATGGTCGCGGGGCGGACCGTCCCGGCGGCGCCAAGGAACGCGGCGACCGTGATGCTGCTGCGTCCTTGCCCGCCGGACGGTGTCGAGGTGCTGATGCTCCGCCGGACGGCGGCGATGAAGTTCGCGCCCGGCGCGTACGTCTTCCCCGGCGGGTCGGTGGACGAGGCTGATTTTTCTGCTGAGATCGGGTGGCACGGGCCGTCGCCCGCGGACTTCGGTACATGGCTCGGCTGTTCCGCTGAGCTGGCCCGCGCCCTGGTCTGCGCGGCGGTGCGCGAGACGTTCGAAGAGTCGGGGGTGCTGCTGGCGGGCACGCCGGACAGGCTGGCTGCCGGGCTGGCCGACCCGTCCTGGGAAGCGGACCGGATGGCCATGACCGCCGGCACGCTGACTCTTTCCGGCCTGCTGGACCGTCGTGGCCTGACGGTTCGCGCCGACCTGCTGGTCCCGTGGACGCGCTGGATCACGCCAGAGGCCGAGCCGCGGCGGTTCGACACGTGGTTCTTCGCGGCGGCGCTGCCGGCCGGCCAGGAGGCGACCGGTCACCTCGCGGAGGCCGATAAGACGGCGTGGCTGCGCCCCGCGGACGCCATCTCCGCCGCGCGGGACGGCACGATCTCGCTGCTGCCGCCCACGGCGGCGACGCTGAACGAGTTCACCAAGTGCGGTGACCTCGGCGACATCCTCGGCCGGCGGCGGACTGTGGCGCCGGTCCAGCCGCGCATGGTGGTCGAGGACGGCGAGGCCTGGCTGCTGATCCCTGACGAGGTGGCATACCCGCTGTGACTGATGCTCCGACTGGCATCGACGGTTCAGGGACGGCACGCGCGCGGTGCGTGCTCGCGCCCAACCCGTCGCCGATGACCCTGGACGGCACGAACACCTGGGTGATCGCCGAACCGGGCTCGACGGCCGTGCTGGTGGTCGACCCTGGTCCCTCCGGCGAGGGTCACCTGCGGCGGGTCCTGTCCGTGGCGTCCGCGGGGGACCGGCGGGTCGCGCAGATCGTGCTGACGCACGGGCACCCCGACCACGCGGCAGGCGCGGCACGGTTCGCGGAGCTTTCCGGCGCGCCGGTGGGCGCGCTTGACCCGGCGCTGCGACTCGGCAGCGACGGTATTGCCGCCGGTTCGGTGATCACCGCCGCCGGCTGCGCGGTGCGGGTCGTGGGCACCCCCGGGCACTCGGCCGACTCGCTGAGCCTGCTGCTCGAGGCCGACGGCGCCCTGCTGACCGGGGACACGGTGCTCGGCCGCGGCACGACCGTCATCGCGGGCGACGGGTCGCTTGGCGACTACCTGCGGACGCTCGACGAGCTGCGGTCGCTGGCCGACGCCGCCGCGTTGCGCGTGCTGCTGCCGGGTCACGGCCCGCTGCTCGACGACCCGGCCGGTGTCCTTGACTACTACATCGCGCACCGTCGCGAGCGGCTTGACCAGGTGCGCGCGGCGCTCGCCGCCGGTGCGCGCACCCCGGCGGAGATCGTCGAGATCGTGTACGCGGACACCGACCCGGCCGTCCGGGGCGCCGCGGAATGGTCGGTCCGCGCCCAGCTGGACTACCTGAACAGCGTCTAGCCCCGGCGGAGACCCCGCTGAGCCATCTTCGTATCACTTCCGGTCCTTCTGAAACGATTCAAGTGCCTCGAAAAGGGCCGAAACTGATACCAAGTTGCGGTGCGGGGTCCTAGGCGGTTGCGGTGCGGGGTCCTAGGCGTCGGGTTTCGGGGTGCCGCAGACCAGCACGGGGCAAGGGGCCGCGTGGAAGAGGTCAGTGAGGGTTTTGCTCGGCCCGAGCCTGGTCAGCCGGCGGTGTTCGTGCATGCCGACGACCAGGGCTGCCGCGTCGTGCTCGCGGGCCAGCTTGACCAGCACGTCCGCCACCGTTGTTTCGTGGGGCGCTGCCAGGGCATCGGCCTGCAGCCCGGCCTTCCTGGCGAGTTCGGCGCCCTGTTCCGCAAGCTGCTGGGCTTGATCGGAGGCCGCTCTTTCCACCTCGAAGGCGTTGCCGAGGTCCAGGACGCCTCCCGGCTCCTCAAGCGCCCCCGTCTCGGGGAGGGTGGCTTCCTCGAAACTCCGTCCGGCTGCCCAGACGAACACAACGAGCGCGGGCTTCGGCGCGAGAAGGGCGCCAGCCTCCTGCACGGCCTGCACGGAGGCGGGCGCGCCGTCAAAACCGATGATCACGGGGCCTGTATGCACAAGCTGAAGAATAACGCCCGCGAGTCCGCATGACTTCTCATTGAGGGCTTCGCCTGCGGCCGCTGGGCGGATGCCCGAGACGCCCCTAGATGTGTCATCGCGGGGCATATTGACCCGGAATGGCACACCTAACGAACGTCAGCCCGAGATGGCGCACCAGTAGAGGCTGGGAACCTCGCCTAGCGGGCGCGCTTGCGAAGGCGCTCGGCGTCGAGGATCAGCACGGAACGGGCGGAGATCTGCAGCCAGCCGCGGGCGGCGAAGTCCGCGAGCGCCTTGTTGACGGTCTCCCGCGACGCGCCGACGAGCTGGGCCAGCTCCTCCTGGGTCAGGTCGTGATGCACGTGCAGCCCGTCGGGCTCCTGCTGGCCGAAGCGGTCGGCGAGGTCGAGCAGGTTCTTGGCGACGCGGCCTGGCACGTCGGTGAAGACCAGGTCGGCGGTCACGTCGTTGGCCCGGCGCAGCCGCTGGGCCAGCGCGCGGAGCATGTGCATCGACACGTCGGGCCGCTCGCTCAGCCACGGGATCAGCGCCTCGTGCTTGAGCGACGCGAGCACCGCGTCGGTCACCGCGCTGGCGGAGGAGGTCCGCGGCCGCGGGTCGAACAGCGAAAGCTCACCGAACATCTCGCCGGGGCCGATCACGCTCAGCAGGTTCTCGCGCCCGTCCGCCGCGGCGCGGGTCAGCTTCATCTTGCCGTCAATCACCACGTACAGGGAGTCCCCGTCGTCCCCCTCCATGAAGAGGTGCTCGCCGCGCGACAGCTTCACTTCCGCCATCTGGCGCCGCAGCGCGCGAGCGTCCTCCTCGTCGAGTGCGTCAAACAGGGGCGCCCGTCTCAGCACTCCTTCGGTGTTATCCACCGGTCCTCCTTGTTGGTGCCTAGCACTATCAAGTGTGGATCATGGGACGGCATGCTCCGTGCCTGGCATCCCTAGTATTCCCGCGCGCGGAGCTTAGCGGGCGAATCTGCCTGGGATTCCGTAACGCAATAACGAGATGTATCGCGTTTTGCCCGGCTGACCGCTACGATGCTGCCATGACCGATGACCTTGAGCTGCGCGCCTCGGACGCGGACCGGGACCGCGCCGCGGCCGTGCTCGGCGGCGCGCTTGCCACCGGCCGGCTGACCTCCGCCGAGTACGCGGAGCGGCTCGACAGCGTCTACGTCGCGAAGACCCTCGGCGAGCTCGTCCCGCTCACCCGCGACCTGCCCGCGGACGACACCGCGGACGGCGGCCTCAGGCTGGCGGGCCAGAACCACGTGGCCGCCCGCTTCAGCAAGGTGATCCGCTCCGGGCGCTGGGTGGCCGGCCGGCACACCCGGCTGACCGCCCGCTTCGGCGCGCTGATCGTCAACCTGACCGACGCGGTGCTGCCTGGCCGCGAGATCACGCTGGAGATCGACGCCTTCTGCGGCAAGCTGATCGTGATCGTGCCGGAGGGCGCACGCGTCGTCGACGAGGGCGGCGCGCTGTTCGCCAAGCGGGCCATCTACGGCCGCGGAGATCCCGCGGATGCCGACGGGCCGCTGATCAGGATCGTCGGGGACGCCCGGTTCGCCAAGGTCGCCGTGCACCGGGGGCGCTTCGATCCGGCCGCCCCCTGGCAGCACTGGATGCAGCAGGAGGCCGCCGCGCGTTGACCGGCGGCCACCTGATGTTCCCGCGATGTTCGATCTCGCTTCCTCGTCTGGCACTTGTGATACGCGTAACATGACCGAATGGCGGAGAGCAGGCAGTGCGCGCGCTGCGGCACGACGTTCGAGCCGAAGCGCGAGCACGCCAGGTTCTGTTCGGCACGCTGCCGGGTGGCGTGGAACAGGGAGAACTGGAATCGCGAGAACCGGCGGCAGCCCAGGTGGGGCACCGAGAACTGGGCACAGGGGAACGCTGCCGGCCAGGGGAGCCCGGAGAGCGCGCTCGGCTGGGCGATCATCGCCATGCGCGACGTCACCGAACGGCTGGGCAGGGTCAGGGCCAGCGACCACCCGCAGGCGTTCGCGGTGATCGGCGAGGCCGTCTGGTGGGTGACGATCGTCGACGCGACCCTCGTCAGATACCACCCGGAGGCTTACGAGCAGACACTGGCCGGGATGCAGGGCCCGCGGCGGCGGCTGACCGAGGGTACGTTCGCCGGCCTGCGGTTCGTGCGGAACCGGATGGGCTACTACGCCGACCACAGCGACTTCATCAGGCCGAAGCCTAGCGACGAGGGACGGGGTGACGCCCCGATCGCCGAGTGGACCTGGAAGCCGCTGCCCGTTCCCGAGGTGGAAACCCTGCCGCCGCGCGGGCAGGAGTGGGAGCTGAGCCGGTACCGCGACTATCAGGACCGGCTCGCCGACCAGACCATCGGCGAGACTTTCGACCTGGCCGCCGCGTTCCTGACGGTGGCGGCCTCGGCGGCCGGCGCCGTGGCCGACGATGAGGTCACCGCGTCCGGTCACTAACCGCGACCGGAAAAGGCCGATATTTCTCGAATTTCGCCAGGCAAATAGTCTCGCTGCGTGTATTGCCTGCTACGGACTGTTATGCGACGATCTTGGTATGGGCCCGCGCAGGACGTCAGGGCGGAAGGCATCGCGGCTGGGCACGCTCGAACGACGGTATGACTTTCACCTCGGCGAGGCGATCCGCGCCGCGCTCGAGGGCAGCCACGACAAAGCGGCGACGCATTCGAGCACCGCGCTGTCGATCAGCAGGGAACTGTACGCGGCCGGCCCCGATCCCGCGCGGCATCGGCCTGAGCTCGCCGCCGCGCTGTGCAACCACGCACGGTACGGCGACACCCCGGTGCACGTCGTCGCCCTGCTGATGGAGTCGGCCGGGCATTACGCCGCGCTTGCGCACGCCGATCCCGCGGCCTACGAGGTGCCCAGGATCGACGTGCTCGCCAGGATCGCGCTCACGGCCGACGAGGCCGGCAACACCAGGGACGCGATCAGCCTGCTTCGTGAAGTCGTGCGGATGTACGACGGGGCGCCCGCGGCGGACCAGGCGGAACTCGGCATCGGGCTGGCCAGGGCGCGCTTCCACCTGGGGCGCTGCCTGCTGAAGACCGGCGCGTCCGCCGACGGCCTCGCCGAGATCGACGCGGGCCTTGAGATCGCCGCCGCCGCGCTCGGCCGGCTGCGCGTCCCGGCGCACGCCCCCGGCTGGCTAGCCACGGCCCCCCGGTACGTCCAGCTCGCCGCGCCGGACTGGGCGGCAGCCGCGGTCCGCGCCATGACGCTGCACGCGGCGGCCGGCCGGTGGGAG
>NZ_JBARCR010001110.1:0-2171 GCF_049794275.1 Trebonia sp. | reverse complement strand
CGGTGGGAGAGCGCCGCCACCGCCGCCAGCGCCGCCGTCCTGATCTCCGGGGGCCTCGCCGGACTCGGCGGCGACCTCATGCGCACGGCGCATGAGACCGTCCGCGCCCGGGCGGACGCGGTCTGCGCCCGCGCTGAGTGCGCCAGGCGGATAGCAGGCTTAGTGCTCCTCGGCCTCGATGAAGCGCTTCCGCGAGCGCTCGATCTCGGCCTCGGCGGCCGCCCGGTCGGCCCAGCGGGAACCCTCGACGGACTTGCCGGGCTCTAGGTCCTTGTAGACCTCGAAAAAGTGCTGGATCTCCAGCCGGTCAAACTCCGGCACGTGATGAATGTCTCGCAGGTGCTCGGCACGCGGATCGTGTGCGGGGACGCAGAGGACCTTGTCATCCGGTCCCTTCTCGTCGGTCATCTGGAACATGCCGATGACCCGCGCGGTGACAAGGCAGCCGGGAAAGGTCGGCTCTTCAAGCAGCACCAGGGCGTCAAGCGGATCGCCGTCGCCGCCGAGAGTATCTTCGATGAACCCATAGTCGGCCGGGTACCTGGTCGAGGTGAACAGCATGCGATCGAGGCGCATCCTGCCGGTCTCGTGGTCGATCTCGTACTTGTTCCGCTGCCCCTTGGGGATCTCGATGACTACCTCGACGTCCATGCTCTCCACCCTGTTAGCGCACCTGTCAGCCGCTCGTCTGCCTCCATTGTCGCTGCTGGCGACAGCGCGGCAGGACGGCGGGTTCATGACCCGCCGACACGGAGTCCGGCCTGCCCCTAAGCTATGCACACCGCAACCCGCGAAAGGTAGTTTCGGTGCGCCGCACCCGCCCCCGCCGTACCCGGATCACGGCCCTGGCCACGCTCGCGATGCTGAACCTGTTCACGCTCGCGGCCGGGGTGGCCGTGGCTCGCATGCTGCCGCCGAGGCTCGCGGCGCTGCGAATCCCGGTCGCCGCCGTGCGCCCCGTGCTGCGGCCAGGGACGGTACTGCCGCCGGTGGCCGCGGGCACCGCAGGCAGCGGTTCAGGTGCGGATCCCGGCTCGCTGCCGACCGCTGCCGGGCTGGCCGCCATGCTGGGGTCCACGCTGCCCGCGGGCGAGACCGGCCCGCAAGTCGGCCTGGAGGTCGCGGACGCGCGGACCGGCAAGGTGCTCTACGCGGAGAACGGCTCGACGCTCGCCACCCCGGCGTCCACCACCAAGGTGGCGACCGCGGTCGCCGCGCTCGCGGTGCTCGGGCCGGACGCCCGCTTCACCACCAGCGTGCGCAAGGTGAGCGGCGGCATCGTGCTCGTCGGCGGCGGCGACCCGACCCTCGCCGTCAACGGCTACCCCTCCTCCGATTACCCGCAGCCCGCCACGCTGGCCGCGCTCGCGGCCAGCACGGCCCGGGCGCTCAAGGCCCAGGGCGACACCCATGTGCAGCTCGGCTACGACACTTCCCGCTACACAGGCCCCGACATGGCACCAGGATGGGCCGACGCCCTCATCACCACAGGCAACGTCACGCCGATCGTGTCGCTTGAGGCCGACCAGGGGCGTCTCACCCCGGCAGGCGTGCTCGAAGACTCCGACGACGCGGTCAACTTCACGCCCCGCACGACGGACCCGGCCGGCCTGACGGTGACGGCGTTCGCGAACCTGCTCCAGCAGGACGGCATCACGGTCAGCGGCAGCCCGGCGGAAACGACCGCCCCGTCCGGCGCGCCCCTGCTGGCGAGCGTGAGCTCGCCGCCGCTGTCCCAGGTGGCTGAGCAGATGCTGCGCGAGAGCAACAACGTGATCGCGGAGAACATCGCGCGGCAGCTCGCGATCGCGATGGGCCTGCCCGCCACGTTCGGCGGCGCGGCAGACGCGGTCATGACCGAGCTGCGGCGGCTCGGGGTGACGACGCCGATCAGCCTGGTGGACGGCAGCGGGCTGTCGCCGCAAGACGGCATCGCGCCTGAGACGCTGGTGCGAGTGCTCGAGGTCGCCAGCGCGGGCCCGTCGCGGCTGCGGGGCGCGATCACCGGCCTGCCGGTCGCCGGGTTCAGCGGAACGCTGTCTGCCGGCGGCAGCGTGTTCGGCGGGATCGACGGCGCGGCGCGCGGCGTGGTGCGGGCCAAGACGGGCAACCTGGACACCGTCGCCACGCTCGCCGGGCTGGTCTACGACCACAGCGGCGCGCTGCTGATC
>NZ_JBARCR010001109.1:0-6780 GCF_049794275.1 Trebonia sp. | reverse complement strand
GCCCGGACGGCCGCGGCGTACCCGGACCCGGGCCGAGGCCGGGGCCGGACGGGCCTACACCCGGCGTGGACGGCGGAGTGCCTGGTCCGGCCGGGCGGGTGCCTGTCGCCGCGGCACTGAATGAGGCCGGCGCGGGCGACGGCCCCGAAGGCGGACGCACCTCCCGCCACAGCGAAGACGCACCCCCGGGACCCGTCTGCGGGGAGGACGTGGACGGCGCGGGCGGGGCGGCAGACGCAGGCGACGTGGCCGTATCCCGAGAATCCCGAGACGACGGCGCCGTGGACGATGCGGTGCCAGACGATGTGGCGGTAGACGACGCGGTGAAGGTGGGCCGGCGCTCGCCGGCCGAGAAGACCGAAGGACCCGGGGCGCCGGAGCCGGAACTCGGCGGCGGCGGCGCCATGATCGAACCGCCCGGCACCGCGGGCGATGCATGCCTCGGAGAGGACGACCCGGTGGTCCCCGCCTGGTCTGAATCAGAAGCGTCGCTCTTCGCCGACGGGCTGAACCAGTTGGTGGTTGCCGCCATGGCCTGCTTAACCGCCTGGCGGCCGCTGTCGAGCACGCCACTGGCCGTGGAGACGAGGCCGTCAGAATGGCCGTCGCTGTCCTTCGGCTCCGCCACGGACCCGTTACTACCAGCGTCGGATTCAGTCACCAGGTGCGCCGGACCCTTCTTCTTGCCGATCTCATCCGCGGGGAACGGAACACGCCTGGACGAGTCATCGGCCGCACCGCCGTTGTGGTGCGACGAGGCGCCGTTCGAAGTGATGGCGTCTTCAGACATGACCTCATTCTCGGTGACCGCGTCTGGGACCTTGACCTCCGGGTCTATATCTAGACCTGGCGGCGCCACGATCAGGGGCGGTTCTGGGGCTCGTCCCGCCTCGTCCACGCCGTCCTCCTCGGTGCCCAAACTGGTGGTTCCCCGTTGTACCTTCAGCAGAGACTATCCGACTACGGCCAACTTGCCGGTCTTGTCAAGCCCTCTGAACGAGATCCAGAGGAATCCCCGCATGCGTACTTTTGCTCGGTCTACCTACCTTCAGACGCCGTCGTCCCCCAGATCGTTGCTCTCATCCACAATTTCGTTACCCGGGTTCTCCCCCGCCTCAACGTCCTCCACCGCATCAGCTTCGGCGGATTCCGCGTTCCGCGCGAGCGCGACGACGCTGTCCCCCGACGCCAGGTTCATCAGCCGGACGCCCATCGTCACCCGTCCGGACTGGCGCACCTCGCTGGCCCTGGTCCTGATGACACCGCCTGCGGACGTGATCGCGAACACTTCGTCGTCCGGACCGACAAGCAGCGCGCCCACCAGGACGCCGCGGCCCTCCGTGATCTGGGCCGTGATGACGCCGTACCCGCCCCGGTTTCTGAGGGGGTACTGGTCGGCGGGCGTCCGCTTGGCGTACCCGTTTTCTGTTGCCACCAGCACGTCTTCGCCGTCTCGTATGACGTACATGCCGAGCAGTTCGTCGCCGTTGTTGAACCGCATGCCGATCACGCCGGAGGTCGCCCGGCCCATCGGCCGGAGCTGATCGTCCGAGGCGTTGAACCTGATCGCCTGCGCGCCCTTGCTCACCAGCAGCAGGTCCTCGTCGGGCGACACCAGCGAGGCGCCGATCACCTCGTCGTCATCGCGCAGGTTGATCGCGATCAGCCCGCCGGTGCGCACGGAGTCGTACTCGCCGAGCCGCGACTTCTTCACCATGCCGGACTTGGTGGCGAGCACCAGGTACGGCGCCACCGAATAGTCCCGAAGTGCCAGCACCTCGGCGATCCGCTCGTCCGGCTGGAAGGCCAGCAGGTTCGCCACGTGCTGCCCGCGCGCGTCCCGGCCGGTTTCGGGCAGCTCGTATCCCTTTGCCCGGTAGACCCGGCCCTTGTTCGTGAAGAACAGGATCCAGTGGTGCGTTGAGGTGACGAAGAAGTGATCCACGATGTCGTCGGCCCGCAACGCGGCACCCCGGACGCCCTTGCCACCGCGCCGCTGCGCCCGGTACTGGTCGGTGTTCGTCCGCTTGGCGTACCCGCCGCGCGTGATCGTCACCACGATGTCGGACTCGGCGATCAGGTCCTCGTCGGCCACCTCGCCGTCGTAGGCGATGATCTCGGTGCGGCGCACATTGCCGTACTTCGACACGATGTCGCCGAGCTCGGTGCCGATGATCTCGCGCTGCCGCGACGGCGAGGCCAGGATCGACTCGAAGTCGGCGATCTTCGCCTCGAGGTCGTCCCGCTCTTCCATGAGCTCCCGCCGCTCCAGGGCGGCCAGCTTGCGCAGCTGCATGTCGAGGATCGCCCGCGCCTGGATCTCGTCGATCTCCAGCAGCCCCATCAGGCCGGTCTGCGCGGCGGCCGCGGATTCCGAGGCACGGATCAGTGCGATGACCTCGTCGATGGCGTCAATCGCCGCGAGCAGCGCGGCGACGATGTGCAGCCGCTCTTGCGCCTTCCGCAGGCGGAACCTGGTGCGGCGCTGGATGACGTCGATCTGGTGCGCCACCCAGTACCTGATCACCTGGTCGAGCCGCAAGGTGCGCGGCACCCCGTCGACCAGGGCCAGCATGTTCACGCCGAACGTGTCCTGCAGCTGCGTGTGCTTGTACAGGTTGTTCAGCACGACCTTGGCGATCGCGTCCCGCTTGAGCACGATCACCAGCCGCTGGCCGGTCCGCCCGCTGGTCTCGTCGCGCACGTCGGCGATGCCGGACAGCCTGCCGTCCTTCACCAGCTCGGCGATCTTGGTCGCCAGGTTGTCCGGGTTGACCTGGAACGGCAGCTCCTTGACGACCAGGCAGGTCCGCCCCTGGATCTCCTCGACCTCCACGACCGCGCGCATCATGATCGAGCCGCGCCCGGTGCGGTAGGCCTCCCTGATGCCCCGCCGCCCGACGATCAGTCCGCGGGTCGGGAAGTCAGGGCCGGGGATGCGCTCCATCAGCCCGTCGAGCAGCTCGGCCGCCACCTCGCGGCGGCGTTCGTCCGTGACCTCCTCGGCGCCGGCGGCACCCGGCGCCGGCATCTCGAACCGCTCGAAGTTCTCCAGGTACCAGTGCACCCCGGCGGCCACTTCCCGCAGGTTGTGCGGCGGGATCTTGGTGGCCATGCCGACGGCGATGCCTTCTGAGCCGTTCACCAGCAGGTTCGGGAACCGCGACGGCAGCACGACGGGCTCGGCGGACCGGCCGTCGTAGTTCGGCCGGAAGTCGACGGTCTCCTCGTTGATGTCCCGCAGCATCTCCATCGCCAGCGGGGCCAGGCGGCATTCGGTGTACCGCATGGCGGCGGGCGGGTCGTTGCCAGGGGAGCCGAAGTTGCCCTGCCCGTCGACGAGCGGCATCCGCATCGACCACGGCTGGGCCATCCGCACCAGCGCGTCGTAGATCGCGCCGTCGCCGTGCGGGTGGTAGTTGCCCATCACGTCGCCGATCACCCGCGAGCACTTGAAGTACCCGCGTTCGGGCCGGTATCCGCCGTCGAACATCGCGTAGAGAATGCGGGTGTGCACGGGCTTGAGCCCGTCGCGCACGTCCGGCAGCGCCCGCCCCACGATGACCGACATCGCATAGTCGATGTAGCTGCGCTGCATCTCGACCTGGATGTCGACCGGCTCGGTGCGGTCGTGCCCGCTCTCTCCGATGACCTCGGTCACTTGGAAACCTCTCGTTCAAAAACCAATCATTCCGAACGGGCCCGTGGTATCTCCGGGACCGCCCGATTACCGCGTGGGTGTGTGCGGCCTTAGATGTCCAGGAAACGGACGTCCCTTGCGTTGCGGGTGATGAAGGACCGGCGCGACTCCACGTCCTCGCCCATCAGCACGCTGAACATCTCGTCCGCCTGCGCCGCGTCGTCCAGCGTCACCTGGAGCAGCACCCGTTCGGCCGGGTTCATCGTGGTCTCCCACAGCTCCTCTGCGTTCATCTCGCCGAGGCCCTTGAACCGCTGCACGCCGTCCCGCGGCCGCGGGTCCTTGCGCCCTTCCGCGATGCCCGCCTCGATGATCCGGTCACGCTCCGCGTCGCTGAACGCGTAGCCGGGCTGGACACCGCGGCCCTCCCACTTGATCTTGTAGAGCGGCGGCTGCGCCAGGTACACGTGGCCAGCCTCGATGACCGGCTTCATGAACCGGAAGAGCAGCGTGAGCAGCAGCGTCCTGATGTGCAGGCCGTCCACGTCCGCGTCCGCCATCAGGATGACCTTGTGGTAGCGGAGCTTGGTGATGTCGAACTCGTCGTGGATGCCCGCGCCGAGCGCGGTAATCAGCGACTGGACCTCGTTGTTCTTCAGCACCCGGTCGATGCGCGCCTTCTCGACGTTGATGATCTTGCCGCGGATCGGCAGGATCGCCTGGAACTGCGGATCCCTGCCGCCCTTGGCGGAACCGCCCGCGGAGTCTCCCTCGACCACGTAGATCTCGGACCGCGCCGGATCGGTGGACTGGCAGTCGGCCAGCTTGCCTGGCAGTGACGATGTCTCGAGCAGCGACTTGCGGCGGGTCAGGTCACGCGCCTGGCGCGCGGCGATCCGCGCCCGCGCCGCCTGGCTGGCCTTGTTGATGATGTCCTTGGCTTCGCCTGGGTTGCGGTCGAACCAGTCGCGCAGGTGGTCGTTGGTCACCGTCTGCACGAACGACTTGGCCGCGGTGTTGCCGAGCTTGGTCTTAGTCTGGCCCTCGAACTGCGGCTCGGCGAGCTTGATCGAGACGATCGCGGTCAGCCCCTCGCGGACGTCCTCGCCCGTGAGGTTCGGTTCCTTCTCCTTCAGCAGCTTCTGGTCACGCGCGTACCTGTTCACCACTGAGGTCAGCGCGGCGCGGAAGCCCTCCTCGTGCGTGCCGCCCTCAGCGGTGTTGATTACGTTCGCGAACGTGTGCACCGACTCGGTGTAGGACGCGTTCCACTGCATCGCGACCTCGAGCGACATCCCGTCGGTCTCGTCACCGAACTCGATGACCGAGCTGTGCACCGGCTCCTTGGAGGCGTTCAGGTAGCGCACGAAGTCGGCGATGCCGCCCGGGTACTCGTAGACCACGGTGCGCGCCTTGCCCACCAGCGACCTGGAGGCGGCCGGGTCGGCGTCCTCGTCGTCCTCGGAAATGGCCTGGGGCCGCTCGTCGGTCAGCGAGATCCGCAGGCCCCTGTTGAGGAACGCCGTCTCCTGCAGCCGCCGGGACAGCGTCTCGAAGTCCCACTCTGTGGTCTCGAAGATCAACGGGTCTGGCCAGAACGTCGTCAGGGTGCCCGTCTCGTCCGTCGCCTCGCCGCGAACGAGGTCCGTCACCGGGGCGCCGCGCTCGTAGGTCTGCGACCAGACGTAGCCGTCCCTGCGGATCTCCACCTCGAGCCTGACGGCCAGCGCGTTCACCACCGACACGCCGACGCCGTGTAGGCCGCCGGAGACCGCGTAGGAATCCCCGCCGAACTTCCCGCCCGCGTGCAGCGTGGTCAGCACGACCTCGACCGCCGGGCGGTGCTCGACCGGGTGCTCGTCCACCGGGATGCCGCGCCCGTCGTCATTCACCCGGACGCCGCCGTCGGCAAGCAGCGTCACCTGGATGTCGGTGGCGTAGCCGGCCAGGGCCTCGTCGACCGAGTTGTCCACCACCTCATAGACCAGGTGATGGAGTCCCCGCTCGCCCGTTGAGCCGATGTACATGCCGGGACGCTTGCGGACCGCCTCAAGGCCCTCAAGTACCGTGATCGACCGCGCATCGTACGACAAAAGAAACTCCATCCTGCGTCAGGTAGCGCGTGGCCCCCGCCCGGCACCGCGCTGCGGTCGCGCGGCCGCAACCACCGGCGTCTTTATCCGCGTGACTACCTTGCTATTTTACCTTCGTTTACGGGCTTCTGGGGCGACGTCGCGGGGCTTGCGGCGTGGTGTCGCAGGGCTTGTGGGGTTGAAAGCCGGCCTCGGGCTGCTTGCGCCTGGCTCTAAGGGAGTGGGCGGCGCCCGGCGTCGCTAGAAGTCTGCTATGTATAGCGTCTCAGCGGGGTCTGACATTCCCGCGTTTCTTGGTTGACGGGCCGCGAACTCGCAGGTGGTGGACTGTGCCTGCGCCCAGTTCCTCCGCTAGGCGCTGGAGGACTTTGGGGGCCAGCAGGCGGAGCTGAGTGGCCCATGTGTCGGAGTCGGCTGTGACGGTTAGTTCGCCGTTGTTGAAGGACTCTGGGGTGGTGTGGGCGGCTACCTGGGGGCCGACTATCTGGGGCCACGTGCCGAAGACTGTGCCTATTGCTGCGCGGGCTTGCCAGCCTCGTGCCGAGAGCAGGTCGCCTAGGGCCGAGTTGAGGAGTTCGGGGTCTTCGCGTCTGGGGCGGGCCGACCAGGAGGGTGAAAATGGGGTGTCTGGAGCCGGCCGCGTACGTTCTGGATCAGCTGAAGAGGACTGGTGCGTACCCGCGGTGGGCTGGGGCCGGTCACCTCTTGCCCACGCGTCCGCTCTTGCCCTTGCCAGGGCCTCCGTGGCCAGCCGGATGCGCTCGGGGTCAGGAGGCACGGGTCAGCTCACCGCCGGACAGCGTGAACCGGATGCCGGTCAGCAGCGGCGGGACGTCAGCGGGGACAGCGGCGGTGACGAGGACCTGTTCCGCCTCCGCGACCAGGGCGGCGAGCCGGTCGCGGCGGCCAGCGTCGAGCTCGGCGAACACGTCGTCCAGGATGAGCACCGGGTCCTCGCGGCCGGCCCGCAGCAGGTCGAAGCTGGCCAGCCGCAGCGCGAGCGCCAGCGACCAGGACTCGCCGTGGCTGGCGTAACCGCGCGCGGGC
>NZ_JBARCR010001108.1:0-3827 GCF_049794275.1 Trebonia sp. | reverse complement strand
CAGCAGCGCCGCGGCGCGCTCGACCGCCCAGCCCTTCACGTACCCGGACGGGTCGAACTGGCCGCCGGGCGCCGCCGTGAAGTACCCGCCGGACAGGTCGCGGACGACCGCGCAGGCGGTGAGGACCTCGGCCATCTCGGGGGCGCACGCGTCGACGGTGACCTCGGCGCGGGCGAGCAGCGACACGTCGCTGTCCGCCCGGTACGGCGAGAACACGCGGTCCACCCAGTGCAGCCACCGGATCGCGGCCTCCAGCGACCCGTCGTGGCAGGCCGAGCCTGGCACGTCGAACGACACGACGGTCCCCATCACGTGCTCGGCGTGCCGGACCCGCACGTCGACGGCCGACGTAGCGCTAGGCACCGTTGTCCAGGGCGCTTTGCAGGGACTTAATGTAGCCGCCGCTGGTGTAGGTGGCGCCGGAGACGGAGTCGATCCGCGCGCTCTGCGCGCTCAGCGTCTCCCCGATCAGCTTCGGGAACGCGAACTGGCCGATCTGCAGGTCGTGCTCGGTGGATTGCGGCTGCTCGAGGACGTTCACCTTGACGATCTTGGTGGTGGCGACCACGACCTGGACCTGGACAGGGCCGTAGGCCGTGTTAGCGACGTTCCCCGTGATCGCGCGCTCGCCCGGTGGCAGGGAGGCGGAGGGCTCGGGAGACGCGACCGTACGTTCTGACGACGAATGGGTTTTGAACGACAGCAGCGCGACGAGACCCGCGACCGTCGCGGTGACCGCAAGGATCGCCCGCCGCATTTTCCCTCCTAGAACTCGAACGACTCGTAGTGGATCCGGCGGCGCGGCACGCCCGCCTCGGTCAGCGCCGCCACCGCGCTGCCTGTCATGCCGGGCGGGCCGCACAGGTAGACGTCCATCCGGTGCAGGCCGGGCGCGAGCTGGCGCAGCGCCGTCGCCGACAGCGGGTCAGCGCCGAAGTCCCGCCGGGAGCCGACGACGTAGTGGACCGTCGCGCCGCGCGCCTCCGCGATCGCGTCGAGCTCGGACTGGAACACGATGTCCTGCCAGGTGCTCGCCCGGTAGATCAGCGTCACCGTGCCGCTGAGCGCGGCGAACATCGCACGCAGCGGGGTGATGCCGACGCCGCCCGCCAGCAGCAGGACCGACCGGTTGGTGCGGAGCGGCGTGAACGCGCCGAACGGTCCCTCGGCCAGCACCCGGGTGCCCGGGGCGAGCCTGGCGACCGCCGCGCTGTGGTCGCCGGTGCCCTGCACCGTGATCCGCATCAGCTCGTCGCTCGGTACCGCGGATAGCGAGTACGGATGCGACTGCCACCACAGGCCGCGGGTGAGGAAGCGCCACCGGAAGAACTGCCCTGGCTCGGCCGCAAGCTCTTTCAGGTGCCGCCCCTTGATGTAGATCGACACGGTGTGCGGCGACTCCTGGCGCACGCCCGCCACCCGGAACTGATGGCGCGCGTAGTCCCTGAAGGGCACCGCGACCCGGTACCAGAGCACGAGCGCCGCGACGATGAGGTACAGGGCCGACCACCAGAACCGCGCGATGAGGCTGCCGGTGAAGGCGGCGCCCACAGCGAACTGGTGGCTGAACGCGAGCGCGATCGCCAGGTATGTGTAGAAGTGCAGGTAGTACCAGGTTTCGTAGCTCATCCTGCGGCGCACCGCGCGGGCGGAGACCAGGGCGACGCCGAGCAGCAGGAACCAGGCGACCGTCGCCATCAGCACGTCGGGGTAGGTGGTGAGCAGCGTCGCGGTCTCGCTGACCGGGTTGGTGTGCGCGGTGACGGCGTAGCCCCAGGTGATCGCCAGCGCGTGGCCGCTGATCAGCCCGATCACGTACCTGCCGCCCATGGCGTGCCACCGGGCCAGCCGGTCCGCGCCGACCACGCGCTCGATGGGCCGGATGCGGGCCATCAGCAGCACCAGCACGACGACGGAGTAGCCGGCCAGCAGGCCGAGGATCTCTCCGGCGCCGGTCAGCCAGCCGCCGAATCCGGCGAGGCTGAGGGTGCTGTGCCACCAGAGGACGAGGACGGCGGCCGCGCCGGCCGCGATGGCCGTCAGCAGTGCCCGCGGGCCGACGGCGGTAGCCACCGATCCCTCGCCTCCCTGATTTAGCTTGGGCCTGATTAGCTTGGGCCTGATTAGCCTGGGCCTGATTAGCCTAGGAAAATGTTACTTCCGGTCACCTTGATGGTCTGGGCGGGCAGCGGGCTGGGCGCCGGACCGCCGACGACCGCGCCGGTGCTGATGCTGTACTGGCTGCCGTGACACGGGCAGTCGATCGTGCCGTTCGAGATCGTGCTGACGATGCAGCCCATGTGCGTGCAGACGGCGCTGAATGCCTTGAAATCGCCGGAGTTCGGCTGGGTGACGACGATTTTCTCGCTGGTGAAGATCTTGCCGCTGCCGACCGGGATCTCGCTGGTGGTGGCCAGCGCGGAGCCTTGCGCCCTGGCTGTGCTGCCACCGCCGCCCGACGCGGAGGAGGGAGCGGACCCGGCGCCGGTGGTGGCCGGCGGGGCGCCGGCGATGGTGCCCGCGGACGAACTGCTAGGACCGCCAGAACCGCAGGCGCTGACCGCACCCGCCAGACCCACGAGGCCGACACCAGCCAGCACGCCCCGCCGGGTACTCCGGCTTGCTCGGGTTGCTCGCGTGTCCTGCTGTGGTTCTTGTGTCACAAGAGATCCTCTTCTATCAGTCGGTAGTGGGTGAGTCCGTGGTGTGGCCGCGCATTGTGGCCATGCATTGTGGCCATGCATTGTGGCCGGGGGTTCCGGGCGCCGCTGCCTGACGTTCTCCTCCTTGCTACGAGAACGAAGCGGGCTCCGGATGGGTTCAGGGGCCGTCGTTACCGTGTCGTAAGGGATGGCGAGGCGGCCGGGGCGTCGGCGTGGTCACAATGCGCGATCACTGGCTGGATTGCTCATGATCGTAGCGGAGCGTAATCTCCTTGCCGGGTGCCATCCGGTCACTTACAGAGAGCTTTCATAGCAACTTGCGCTGACATCTGCGGTCGCCATCCATTTGACCTTGATAAACGCTGATCGATGTATCGTGAAAGGTAGATGTTGCTTACCTACTGGTTATGTCGCTATGTCCTCACGAGGAGTATTTATTTCTGTACGTAGCGCCATAATCTTGCCAGAGAAGGCATGACGGATGGGACACGATCAAATGCTTAGAGTTAGCAAGGTCGATGAATGGCTCCGCCGTGCGCCACCCCGCCCAGACATGAGCACGCACGGTGACTGCGTGCTCATCCGCTCAGGACGCGGTCCCGACGGCGCTCAGGGCATCGGCCTCGCGTCCGGGGTCACCAGACAGTCCGCCGGCGCTCAGGGCCTGTGCCTCAACCTGGTCATGATCCCGCCGGGCAGCCGCGGCATACCGCACTTCCACGATCGGCACGAGACCGCGATCTACACCGTCAGCGGCCAGACCGAGGTCTGGCACGGCCACGGCCTCGCCAAGCGGACCGTGGTACGCGCCGGGGACTTTATGTACATCCCGCCGGGGACGCCGCACCTGCCGGTGAACCGGGGGGACGTGACCGCGATCGCCGTCGTCGCGCGCACCGACCCAACGGAGACGGACCCAACGGAGACGGAGAGCCGCGTCGTCGTGGAGCTGCCCCGTCACCTGGCAGACCTGCTCAGCCTCCCGATAGTCGTCCAGGAGTGACGCTGACCGAATGACCCAGCTCCCCGCGCCCGCCTCCCGCGGGGCCGCGGCGAACCCGGCACCCCGGCGGTGGTTCCTCCTCCGCCGCCGGCCCCAGGGGCTTCTCCCCCCAGCACGCCGGATCCGCCGCAATCAGGTCGCGGTTCCCGCTGGTGTAGCAG
>NZ_JBARCR010001107.1:0-1789 GCF_049794275.1 Trebonia sp. | reverse complement strand
TGCTGAGCAAGGCCACCAGCCCGGGTGTCTACCTGAACCCGTTCACCGCCTACCCGTTCGCATCGACGGCAGCGGGGTCGATCGCGGTCGACAAGGGCACCAGCCTGTACGACCTGATCCAGGCGGGGCTCGCGCTGCGCGGCGCGCAGACCGGCACGGTGCCGATCGCGAACGCCGCGCTCCCGACGAATGCGGGCGAGGCCGTCGAGTGGAACCGCACCGAGGCGCTGCAGCTGTTCGGTGCGCTGCAGGACAACCAGGCCGTTCCTGCCGGGCTGCTCAGCGGCACTAGCGTCGGGTAACTGGCTGGTCACTGGAGGCTGGCGAACTCGTGGCATAAGCGGCGCGTGCGGCGTGAGCGGTTTGAGACCGGGCCTTTTGGTGTATCTGTACCTATAAAAGCAGGTCTTGACACAGAGACGTGACAGTGCTGCGCCGCGTCTGGTGCGACCAGACGCCGGGACGCGGGCGGCTAACCGGAGGTCTCATGAGCCGGAACGAGGTTCCTGGACTGAACGGCGGAGCAACTGCGCTGAATGGTCGTACCCCAGGGATCAACGGCGCGGCAAGATCCAACGGGCACACCTCGCGGCAGCCGGGGCTGCGGCACGGAACCGGGGCCGGGGGCGGCGAGGAGCAGGCTAGCCTTGGTCTTTCCGCTCGCGAACTCGAGGTCATGTCGCTGATCGCAGGCGGGCACACCAACGGCGAGATCGCCGCGCACCTGTTCCTGGCGGAAAAGACGGTCAAGAACCACGTCAGGCGCATCTACTCCAAGCTCGGCGTGGATTCCAGGGCCGCCGCGATCGCGCACTGGCTGGCGACCCGCGCGGCGCCCAGACGCTGACGAGCCGGGCCGGCGCGAGCCCGGAGCAGGCTGAGGCTGGCATGATGAATGGCGCTGCGCCGGCTGTTGTTTACCTGAGCGTAAGCTGACAGGTGGGAGTGCATCTCCAGGGAGCCTTCAGGTTTCCCTCAGCTTAGCGAGGGATGATTTGCACCATGAACACGACTATGACCGAGGCGCGGCAGCAGGCCGACGCGCGGCTGCTAGTCGTCGAAGACGAGCCGAACATCCTCGAGCTCCTCTCGGCGAGCCTCCGCTACGCCGGTTTCGAGGTGATCACCGCGGCCGCCGGCACCGAGGCGGTGCAGGCAGCGCAGCGGCACCGCCCGGACCTGATCGTGCTCGACGTGATGCTGCCCGACATGGACGGCTTCGACGTGATCCGGCGGCTGCGCGGCGGCGGCGCCAGGATCCCGGTCGTGTTCCTCACCGCCCGTGACGGCACCGACGACAAGATCCGTGGCCTCACCCTGGGTGGCGACGACTACGTCACCAAGCCGTTCTCCCTCGAAGAGGTCATCGCGCGCATCAAGGCCGTGCTGCGGCGCACCCGCGGCGACGGCGTGGAGCCCACGCCCCGGCTGAAGTTCGCCGACCTGGAACTCGACGAAGAGAGCCACGAGGTCTGGCGCGGCGGCGACCAGGTGCAGCTCTCCCCCACCGAGTTCAAGCTGCTGCGCTACTTCATGAGCAACGCCAACCGCGTCCTGTCCAAGATGCAGATCCTGGACCACGTGTGGGACTACGACTTCCGCGGCGACACAGGGATCGTCGAGTCCTACGTGTCCGTGCTCCGCCGCAAGGTCGACACCAAGGAGCCACGGCTGATCCACACCCTGCGCGGCGTCGGGTACGTGCTGCGGCTCCCGTCGTAGGCAGGCAGCCGGCCATGTCGGGAGCGGACATCCGGGCCGATCACCTGGACACCGATCACCAGGACAC
>NZ_JBARCR010001106.1:0-7796 GCF_049794275.1 Trebonia sp. | reverse complement strand
GTCCGACACGAGGCCGTCAGACGCGCCGCCGCTCGCCGCGCCGCTGCCCGCGGAGCTGCTGCCGGCGGAGTCACCGCCAGCGGAGTCGCCGCCCAGGGAGACCGCGGAGAGCCTCACCAGCGACGTGCTGCTGCCTGGCAAGAGAGCCGCCCCTGGCGTGGGCTGGCGGCGGACGATCTACCGGGCGTCCGGCGGGCTGATCCGCGTCGGCGAGTCGGCCGCGGACCTGCGGCGCCGCGACCTGGTCAGCCGGGTGCGCACCCCGGTGGCAGGCGGTCACCACCGGGTTGCCGTGATGAGCCTCAAGGGCGGCGTCGGCAAGACGACGGCCGCCGTCGGTCTCGGCTCCACGCTTGCGTCGCTGCGCGGTGACCGGGTGATCGCGGTGGACGGCAACCCGGACAGGGGCACGCTCTCGGACAAGGTCCAGCTGGAAACCTCGGCCACGATCCGCGACCTGCTGAACGAGCGCGCCCAGGTCAGCAGGTACGCGGACGTCAGGGCGTACACCTCCCAGGCGTCCAGCAGGCTGGAGATCCTCGCGTCCGACCGTGATCCCGGCGTCTCTGTGGCGTTCAGCGCGGATGACTACCGCGCGGTGGCCCGGGTCTTGGAGCACTACTACTCCATCTGCATCACGGACTGCGGCACGGGCCTGCTGCACTCCGCCATGGCGGGGATCCTCGAGCTGGCGGACCAGATCGTCCTGGTGAGCTCCCCGTCCGTGGACGGCGCGCGCAGCGCGAGTGCCACCCTCGACTGGCTGGAGGCGCACTCGTACGGCGACCTGGTTCGCAATGCCGTCGTGGTGCTGTCGATGATCCGCCCGAAGAGCAAGAGCACGGTGGACCTCGACCGCCTCGAGGGGCACTTCGCGGCCCGCTGCCGGGCCGTGATCCGCGTGCCCTACGACCCGCACCTCGAAGAGGGCGCCGAGGTCGAGCTGGACATGCTCAACTCCGACACCGCGGACGCGTACCTCGCCCTGGCGGCGACCGTCGGCGACGGCTTCGCGGTGCCCCGCGGACAGGTCTCCTGGCTCACGTCAGCGGCCCCGTTCGCGTAAGGTTGGTGCACACTGGAGGGCTCGCCTAGTGGCCGATGGCGGCAGTCTTGAAAACTGCTAGGTTGGGTGACCGACCTCGTGGGTTCGAATCCCACGCCCTCCGCTCGCCAGCAGCCGGGCCAGCCGCCTGACTGGAGTAACGTGACGGGCCCGCTGACGCATCGTGGTGCGCACCCGCTGAGCCTCAAGGAGCAGCCGGCCGCGCTCGCCCGCTCGGCGCGCGTCGTCTTGGCGCGCTTTCATTACGTACTCGGAGATGATTGAGTGCATCGCCGCCCCCCGTGAGTTTGCCGTTGGTGTGATCGTCGGCGCCAACGGCGGGGGACCGCCATACGACCTTTCTCGTATCCTTGATTCAAGCCGCGCTGGCTGGAGGCTTCATGGATACGGCAGCTGCGTTGTTCCAGTTCGTAGGCGCCTTGCGTCAGGCGCAGCACTGCGACGGCCATGTGCTGCAAGCGGATGGTGTAGCCGAGGCCTTGCAGCGGATTGTCCCGGCCGAAGAGGCGACGCTCAACGAGCACGACACGCGGCATCAGCAATCCGAGCTGGTCGAACTGCTCGACTGCGAAGATCCCGGGGATTCACCCGGGCCGTTCTGGGATCATTTCCCAGGTACGGTCGCGTGCTCCTACACCGAGCACCACCCGAGGCTGCGGCTGGAGGTGATGCGCACTAGTGACTTCTACACCGACCGCGAATGGCACTCCACCGGGATGTACGCCGAGTGCTTCAGCCCAGCCCGTCTCGACCAGGTGCTGATCATCCCCCTCCCGGGACCGCCAGGCATCGCCCGTCGGCTGGGCTTCATCCGGTCACCCGGCCGGAGGTTCTCCGATGCCGAGCGCGACGCCGCGGTGCTGCTGCAGCCGCACATAACCGAAGCGCTGCGCCTGCAGGCCCGCCGGGCCGCCGCCCAGATGCTGACCGCCCGCCAGCTTCAGCTGCTCCGGATGGTTGCCCTCGGCCATGACAACAGCGCGATCGCCCGCGAGTTGCTGGTCTCACCCCTTACCGTGCGCAAGCATCTGGAGAACATCAACATAAGGCTGGGGGTCACCAGTCGTACCGCTGCGGCGGCCAGGGCCTTCCCTGATATCACCTGGTCCTAGCATCGCGTCTGACGCCTAGTTCCGCACCCGCGGGGTAGCGTGGCTGGGATGCCTGTGCTTGTGGGTACCTCTGGGTGGCAGTACCGGCACTGGCGCGGCGGGTTCTACCCGCAGGATGTCCCGCAGCGCCGGTGGCTGGAGTACTACGCGGGGCAGTTCCCCACGGTCGAGAACAACGGCACGTTCTACCGGCTGCCTGCCCGCGCGACGTTTGAGCAGTGGCGGGCGCGGACCCCGGACGGCTTCGTGATGGCCGTGAAGGCCAGCCGCTACCTCACCCACATTCGCCGGCTGCGCGACCCGGCCGAGCCGGTCCGCCGGATGCTCGACGCGTTCGCAGGACTCGGGGACCGGCTGGGCCCGGTGCTGATCCAGCTCCCGCCCACCATGAAGGCCGACCCCGGGCTACTCGACGGCACGCTCAGCCAATTCCCGCCCGCGATGCGGGTCGCCGTCGAGCCGCGGGACGCGTCGTGGTGGACGGACGAGATCAAGGACGTGCTGACCGCCCGCGGGGCGGCGCTGTGCTGGGCGGACCGCGCCGACGAGCCGGTGACCCCGCTGTGGCGCACCGCCGACTGGGGGTACCTGCGCTTCCACGAGGGCACCGCCGACCCGTGGCCCCGGTACACGGACCAGGCCCTCCAGACCTGGGCGGACCGCGTGGCATCGACGTGGTCGGGGTCGGCCCCTGTGTACGCCTACTTCAACAACGACCAGAACGGCGCCGCCGTCATCGACGTGGCCCGCTTCGCCCAGCTGACCATGATCACGTAAGAAAAGTATTCTATACACGCACTTTTCTTTCGTGATCATGAAATGCCGGTTCGATAGCCGACCGAGCTGCCGCGCGGCGCCTCGTGACGCCGGACGCGGCTACGACAGGGCGTAGCGGTACTCTCGTCCTCATGGGAAGTGACCAGCTGCCGCCGTTCAGCTGGACCGAAGCGGCCAGCAACTGGCAGTTCGCGCCGGTCGTCACCGTCGTCACCGCGGTCGTGGCGGCGCTGTACTTGTGGGGCGCCGTGCGCGTCGCCCGCCGGCATCCCGCCCGGCCCTGGTCGGTGCTGCGCACCGCCTCGTTCCTCTGCGGCCTGCTAGTCGTGGTCCTGGCGACGCAGAGCGGCATCGGCACGTACGACGACACGCTGTTCTGGGATCACATGATCCAGCACGTGATGCTGATCATGATCGCGCCGCCGCTGCTTGTCGCCGGGGAGCCCATCACCCTGCTGCTGCACGCCAGCAGGAACCCGCTGCACACAGGGGTGAAGAAGTTCCTCAGGTCCTGGCCGGTGCACTGGCTGACCTGGCCGGTGTTCGGCGTGGTCGCGTACTCGGCAACGATCGTGGGGACGCACCTGACGAGCTTCATGAACGTCGTGGAGACCAACGACGCGGTGCACAACGCCGAGCACGTGCTGTACCTCGTCGTGGGCTACCTGTACTTCCTGCCGCTGGTCGGCCGCGAGCCCATCGGTTGGAAGGTGTCGTACCCGCTGCGGCTGTTCCTGCTGTTCATCGTCATGCCGGTGGACGCGTTCACCGGCGTCGTGCTCGGCTCCGAGTCCTCGCCCCCGTTCACCTCGTCGGAGCCGCGCTCGTGGGGGCCGTCCACGCTCGAGGACGTGCACATGGGCGGCGCGGTCATGTGGATCGGCGGGGCCGCGGTCATGTTCGTGCTGATCATGCTGACGTTCTTCGCCTGGAGCAGGGAGCGCCGCCCGTCCGCCGGCATGGGCTGGCTGGAGACGGCGCGCCGGGTGAACCTGGCCGACCGGTTCGCCGAGGGCGCCGGAGGTGCCGCGGGCGCTGCCGGCGCCGCGCCAGGAGCACGGCCGGCGCCGAGAATCGTCAACGTGGACGAGGACGACGAACAGCTCGCTGCGTACAACGCTTATCTCGCCCGTATTAACGGCCCGGCCAGCGGCGACGCGGGCAGTTCCTGATCACAGTGACCTAGATCACATCAATCCGATTGCCGCATGTGGCGAGCGATTAGGCATGCTTCCGCTGCGAAATACGAGTTTTGGCATGCGAGCGCGCCGGGCCCGGACGACGATGTTGACTAGGTGCTGGGGGCGAGGCATGAGAGGCAAGCGGCATTGACCAGCAACACGAGTAAGGCGGACAGCCAATACGTCACGGACGCGCTCACGATCGAAGATGAGTACGAGTCCGAACTCGCTGCGGTGCAGGTCGCGCTCGAAAGGTTCGAGGTGGCGCCGCACGAGTACGCGGAACGTCGCGCCGAGATAGCCGCGCGCGCCTATCTGAGGCTTGCCGAGGCACACCAGCGCTTCCTCGGCCGGAATAACTAGGCGCGACACGCCGGTAGCAGTGTCTACGGAAATCTACGGTTCTCGCTAGAGGAGGCCATAGAGTCCGATTCGTGGACCCTGTGCGAAACCCTTACGCGCCCGGCGCCGGGCAGCGCCCGCCAGAACTCGCCGGGCGGGAGCGGGAGATAAGCCAGTTCGAGGTCGTGCTCGAGCGGGTCGCGAGGGCTCGTCCTGAGCGCAGCATGGTGCTCACCGGGCTGCGCGGCGTGGGGAAGACCGTGCTGCTCAACACGTTCAGGTCGATGGCCTTGCAGCGGCTGTGGGGAACCGGCAAGCTCGAGGCCCGGCCGGACCAGTCCATCAGGCGCCCGGTCGCGAGCGCGCTGCACATGGCGGTCAGGGAACTCGCCCCCAGGCACCGTGCCCCGGACCGGATCGATGACTTCCTCAGCGTGCTCAAGGCGTTCGCGCTCCGCGACCCGAAGGCGCCCAAGGGCTCCTCGGTCACGGCGCAGTTCGGCATCGACGTCCCCGCGGCCCGCGGGCGGGCCGATTCCGGCGACCTCGAGGTGGACCTGACCGAGCTGTTCACCGACGCCGCCTCGGTCGCGGCCGACCTGGGCGTCGGCATCGCGCTGTTCGTCGACGAGATGCAGGACGTGCCGGCCCAGGACGTGTCGGCGCTGTGCGCCGCCTGCCACGAGCTGTCTCAGGTAGGCGGGCCGCTCATCGTCGTTGGCGCGGGTCTCCCGCATCTGCCCTCGGTGCTTTCGGCGAGCAAGAGTTATTCTGAACGGCTCTTTCGCTACGCCCGCATCGACAGGCTCGACCGGGAAGCGGCAGACCAGGCACTGATCGCGCCCGCGGAGCGAGAAGACGTGATCTTCAAGCAGGAGGCGCTCGACGCGCTGTACGAGGCGGCCGACGGATACCCCTACTTCGTCCAGGCCTACGGCAAGGTGACCTGGGACGTCGCCGCGGGAAGCCCCGTCACCGCGGCGGACGTCGCCGTCGCGGCGCCGGAGGCGGAAGGCGAGCTCGCCGTCGGCTTCTTCGGCAGCAGGTACGAGCGGGCGACGCCGGCCGAACGGGAGTACATGCGCGCCATGGCCTTGATCGGCGACGATCCGGTGCCCACCTCAAACGTCGCGGATGAGCTCGGGCGCAAGCCGTCAAGCCTCTCCCCGGCCAGGGACGGCCTGATCAAGAAGGGGCTCATCTACAGCTCGGAACGCGGGCTGATCGCGTTCACCGTGCCGCACTTCGGCAAGTTCCTGCGCAGCCAGCCGGCCTGAGCAGTCACCACGGGCCCGTTCGGTAAATATTCTCTTTATTCGCCACTATTGGATCTTTCCTATAGCCGCCTAGAGAACCGCAGAATCTTCGGGGGCGGACGCCGGGCTTGGCGCGGGCGGTTCGTGGTGATAATCCCCGTAACTGGAGGGTTACGTGCTGCCTGTCCCGCGTGGCACTATCACCGTCAGGGACTTGACGAGGAGGTGCGGCCGTGGAAAGCACGATGATGGACATCCCGCTGACGGTCACGTCGATCATGCGCTACGGCACGACTGCGTTCGCAGGTAAGGAAGTTGTCACATGCACCGGGGACGCACCGCCAAGACGGCGGACGTACGCGGCCCTCGGCGAGCGGACGGCGCGGCTGGCGAATGCGCTGCGCTCGCTCGGCGTTGACGGTGACCAGCGCGTGGGCACGTTCATGTGGAACAACGCTGAGCACCTCGAGGCGTACTACGCCATCCCGTCGATGGGCGCGGTGCTGCACACGCTGAACATCCGGCTGTCCCCTGACCAGGTGGGCTATATCGCCACGCACGCGGGGGACCACGCGGTGATCGTGGACGCCTCGCTGGTACCGCTGTTCGCCAAGGTGCTGCCGCTCGCGGACACCGTAAAGCACGTGATCGTCTCCGGTCCCGCGGACGCTGCCGCGGTGCGGTCCCTCGCCGAGTCCGGCCGGGCGGTGCACTTGTATGAGGAACTGCTCGACGACGCGCCAGCCTCCTTCGACTGGCCGGATCTTGACGAGCGGTCCGCCGCGGCGATGTGCTACACGAGCGGCACGACCGGGCTGCCGAAAGGCGTGGTCTACAGCCACCGGTCCATGTACCTGCACTCCATGGGTGCCTGCCTGGGCAACGCGTTCGCGATGTCCGAACAGGACCGCATCCTGCCCGTCGTCCCGCAGTTCCACGCCAACGCGTGGGGCCTCGCGTACGCGGCGCTGATGTCCGGCGCTGACCTGGTGATGCCCGACCGGTACATGACGCCGGCCGCCATCGTCGGCCTGATCGAGAACGAGAAGGTGACGGTCGGCGCCGGCGTGCCGACGATCTGGCAGGGCGTGCTCGCGCACCTGCGCGCCGTCGGCGGCGACATCTCCTCGCTGCGGACCCTGGTCTGCGGCGGATCGGCCCTGCCTGAGAGCGTGATGCGCGCGTACGCCGACGAGTTCGGCTTGGTCATGACCCACGCATGGGGGATGACCGAGACGTCGCCGCTCGGCTCGATCGCCCACGAGCCCGCCGGCGTCACGGGGGAGGCGGTGTGGGAGTACCGGACGTCGCAGGGACGCTTGTTCTGCACCATCGAGGGACGGCTAGGCGGGGACGACGGTGAGATTCTGCCGTCGGACGGGAAGACCGCGGGCGAAATCGAGGTCCGCGGGCCCTGGGTCACTGGGTCCTACTACCGGGACAGCGCGCCGGAGAAGTTTCACGACGGCTGGCTGCGCACCGGCGACGTTGGCACGCTAGACGCGGCAGGCTTCGTCAGGCTCACCGACCGGGCCAAGGACGTGATCAAGTCCGGCGGCGAGTGGATCTCCTCCATGGAGCTCGAGAACCTGCTGATGGCCCACCCGTCCGTCGCCGAGGCGGCCGTGATCGGGGTGCCGGACGAGAAGTGGGGCGAGCGACCGCTCGCCGCGGTGGTCCTGCGCCAGGACGCCGGCCCGGTCACGCCCGACGAGCTGCGGGCGTTCCTCAGCGACCGGATACCGCGATGGCAGCTGCCAGAACGGTGGTCCTTTATCGACGAGGTGCCGAAGACCTCGGTGGGCAAGTTCAAGAAGACCACGCTGCGCGAACAGTACGCGGCGGGCCAGCTCGATGTGATCAAGCTGGCGCCGGCCCCGCACTGAACCCGCGGCCAACGGCACCGGCCATCGGCGGGGTTCGCTTTGCCGACGGTGGCCGGATGCCGGTACGCTGTTCGGCACTGCGCCTCATCGGTTTCGGCCGTCCACGGCGCGGTTGGAGGCTTCGCCTAGTCCGGTCTATGGCGCCGCACTGCTAATGCGGTTGGGGTTTACGCCCC
>NZ_JBARCR010001105.1:0-1893 GCF_049794275.1 Trebonia sp. | reverse complement strand
CTCCTGGAGCTGCTCGAGTCGCCGCCGGCGCTGGCGGCCGCGGCGAGCGCCGCGCGGGCACGTTTCGAGCGTGACTACGACATCGACGTGGTAGGCGCGCGGCTGAAGTCGTTCCTGCTGGCAGACTCCGCGTCAGTGCCGGCGCAGCCGGCGTAACCGATGCAGCGGCGCGGTCAGCGTCCGCTTCACCTGCCGCGCGAGCGGGCTGTAGGAGAGCCCGCGCCGCGTCCCGAGCGCCGCCGTGTAGCTCCTGAAGAACAGCTTCTTCGCCGCCATCCGGCCGGCGCCGTCCCGGTCGTAGAAGGTGATTCTCGGCAGCGTCATGTCACCGAGCAGGCTGACCGGGGTTTCGACGGAGCAGGCGTAGCCGTAGCCCGCGCCGCGCACCGCATCCCTGGCCGCCGCGTCCATCCGGCCGTACGGGTAGGCGAAGCCGGTGACCGGCAGGTCGAACAGCTCGCGCAGCCGCGCCCTGCTCCCGCTGATCTCCGCCGTCAGCTGGTCCGCGCCGATGCCGGGCAGCCGCGGGTGCGTGGCGGTGTGCGAGCCGATCTCCATCCCCGCGGCGGCCACCTGCGCGACCTGGCCGGCCGTCATCAGCGGCCAGACCGGTCCGGTGCCCGCGTCCCACTCGTTGGTTGCGCCGATCCGGTCGGAGATGATGAACATGGTCGCGGTGAAGTCGTGCCGCAGCAGCACGGGCAGCGCGTCCTCGAGCACGCTCAGGTATCCGTCGTCGAACGTGAGCCCGGCGAGCCCGCGTGCACGCCCGGCGCGCATCGCGGCCATCAGCGTCTCCATGCTGACGCCACGCAGCCCGCGCTCGGCCAGCCACGCCATCTGCTCCGCGAACCTGGCGGGTGCCACCGCCAGCTTGTGCGGGTCTTCAGGCACGTCCGCGATCACGTGGTACATCAGGACGATCGGCACCTGCCCGAGCCGGAGCCTGCTGAAATCCGGCTCGCCGCCCGGCCGGTCCTGCGTTGTAGTCATCAGCTAGAGGAGATCCGCGCCGGCTCCTCCTGATACATCGGGATAATCCGGCGGGACCATCCCGCCGGCGTGCCCCATGGGCCCGACCGGGCCCGCCTCGGTTAGGCTCGATACCGCAAACTGACGCGATTACAGGCAAGCGATGACAGGCAAGGAGCCCGACGTTGGCGTCCATTGAAGCGGTGCATGCCAGGCAGATCCTGGACTCGCGGGGAAACCCGACCGTAGAGGTTGAGGTCGTCCTCGACGACGGCTCAGCGGGCCGGGCCGGCGTGCCGAGCGGCGCCTCCACTGGCGCTTTCGAGGCCGTCGAACTCCGTGATGGCGGCACCGAGTACGGCGGCAAGGCGGTCACGCGGGCCGTGGACGGCGTCGTCGACGAGATCCAGCCTGAGCTGCTCGGCTACGAGGCCGACGACCAGCGGCTCGTGGACCAGGCCCTGATCGACCTTGACCGCACGCCGGACAAGTCACGGCTGGGGGCCAACGCGATTGTCGGGGTGTCGATGGCGGTGGCCCGCGCCGCCGCGGAGTCGGCGGGCCTGCAGCTGTTCCGCTACCTTGGCGGCCCGAACGCGCACGTGCTGCCGGTGCCGATGATGAACATACTCAACGGCGGCGCGCACGCGGACTCCAACGTGGACGTGCAGGAGTTCATGATCGCCCCGATCGGCGCGCCGACCTTCACCGAGGCGCTGCGCTGGGGTGTAGAGACGTACCACGCGCTCAAGGCGGTGCTCAAGCAGCACGGGCTGTCCACCGGCGTGGGCGACGAGGGCGGCTTCGCCCCGAACCTGGAGCACAACCGGGCTGCCCTTGACCTGATCGTCGAGGCCATCGGAAAGGCCGGCTACACCCCGGGAAGGGACATCGCGCTCGCGATCGACGCGGCGGCGACCG
>NZ_JBARCR010001104.1:0-2196 GCF_049794275.1 Trebonia sp. | reverse complement strand
TGTCCTCCTCCTCGCGCCGGGTGGAGAACCGGCAGCAGGAGGTGTCGGAGTTCTCCCGGTCGCTGAAGCTGCTCGCCAAGGAGCTCGAAGTTCCCGTAGTGGCCCTGTCCCAGCTCAACCGCGGCCCGGAGCAGCGCCAGGACAAACGGCCGTTGCTGTCGGACCTTCGCGAGTCGGGCTGCCTCACCGGTGATACCGCCCTGCTCCGCGCCGATACCGGTGCGTCGGTGACGTTCGGAGAGCTGCTGCGTGACGGCTGGGACGGTGTGCTGGTGTGGTCGCTGGACGAGCAGCACCGGCTTGTTCCGGCGCCTGTCGTCAACGTCTTCCCGTCGGGGACGAAGAACGTTTTCCGGCTCCGGCTGGCCTCAGGCCGCGAGGTCAAGGCGACCGCGAACCACCCGTTCCTCGCATTCTCGGGGTGGACGCCGCTGGGGGATCTTCGGCCAGGCGACCGGGTGGCGATCCCGCGCCGGATCCCGGAGCCGCTGGCACCCGGTCTGGGCTGGTCGGAGCACCGGCTCGGGCTGCTCGCGCACCTCATCGGGGACGGCTGCGTGGTTCGAAGCCAGCCCGTGCATTACACGTCCAACGATCCGGAGAACCTGGCGTTCGTCGAGGCGGCGGCCACGGCTGAATTCGGGATCTCGCCGCGACGGGTCGCTCAGCAAGGCTGGTGGCACGCCTATCTGCCCGCGCCCCACCACTGCACGCATGGCCGGGGAAACACCATCCACGACTGGCTCCGTGAGCTGGGCATCGGGAATCGGCGCGCGCACGAAAAGCGGCTGCCCGAGGTGCTGTACTCGGCCAGCGACGCTGAGATCTGCCTGTTCCTGCGGCATCTGTGGGCAACGGACGGATGCGTCTGGCTGCCGCACGGGAAGGCCGCGGCCAAGGTCTACTACGCGACCTCGAGCCGGGAGCTCGCGGATGGTGTCGCCCACCTGCTAGGCCGGCTGGGGATAGTCGCCCGCATCCGCCAGGTGGAGAAGGCCGGATACAAGCCCGGGTATCACGTGATCGTCGCGGATGCCCCGAGCCTGCGGACCTTCTGCGCGCGGGTCGGGGTTCACGGACGGCGCGGCGAGACCGCACGTCAGCTCGGGGCCCTGTTCGCCGACCGCGTGACGAACACCAACGTGGACACGCTGCCGCTCAGCGTCTGGGACGTAGTTAAGGCAGAACGCGTCCGGGCCGGGCTTACCGAGCGGCAATTCCAGGCCGCGATCGGGACCCACTACTGCGGCACCACGCTGTACAAGAGCTGTCCTTCACGCGAGCGGCTGATGCGCTGCGCAGACGTCCTGGGATCGGAAACGTTGCGCGAGCTTGCGTCGAGTGACGTGTTCTGGGACAAGATCGTGAGTATCGAGCCGCTCGGGCCGCAGCCCGTTTACGACGCGACCGTGAAAGAGACACACAACTTTGTAGCAAATGGGATAAATGTCCACAATAGTATCGAACAGGATAGCGACGTTGTTATCTTGCTCCATCGTGAGGACGCGTACGAGCGGGAGTCGCCGCGGGCGGGCGAGGCGGACCTGATCATCGCCAAGCACAGGAACGGGCCGACCGCGACCGTGACGGTGGCCTTCCAAGGGCACTACAGCCGCTTCGTGGACATGGCGCCGGGCTGAGCTGGCGGTGTAGGATCTCACGTCGCGTGGCGGAATCTCACGGTCAATGGCGGACGGGTGACGGATCCGCCATCGTCGTGAGATACGCCGGAATGCTTCCCGGAAATCCTCCAGCAGGTGTGAGAGCGTAGTTACGCCGTCGCCGGTAGTAGGTGGCTTCGTCGCGACCCCGGCGGCGCCCACACCGTCCTGGCCTTCGACGACCTGTCCGTCGGCTCCCTGCGGCCAGCACCGGCAAGTCGAGGAACACCACAGGAGACCACCGTGGTCTCGGCTTGTACCGTCGAGTGCGTGTCGCTCAGCCCCCTGCCCCGTCGACGCGCGCCGTTAACGGTTGGCGGTTCTGCGCTGCGTGCTGCCCTTGACGGGCTGACACGTGGTCAGCTTGAGTGTTGCCACTGTCTATCTGCGCCATCACCGGACTGCGCGTTTCCTCGTGGTTACTCCCCTGCTCCCTGCAGCAGGGTGGCTCATTGCGTCGGCACCGGTAAGCAGAGGAGCCTGCGGTGTCGCCCTTTCGAATAGGACTGATCTGTATGACGTCCGTATCCACTGG
>NZ_JBARCR010001103.1:0-3330 GCF_049794275.1 Trebonia sp. | reverse complement strand
CCACAGAGCGGTCGCTGATCCTGGCGGTTCGTGACGCGCACCGCTCCCCCGCCACCCGGAGCCTGGTGACGGCGGTGCTCGCCGAGCGCCCGGACACGATCCTGGTGGAGATGGGGCTGCCCTACTGGCAGCCGCCGGCCGGGGCGTACCAGGCCTACCTGGCCACCTACGGCGCCTCCCGCGCCAACGCCCAGGCCGCAGCCGAGCTGCTCGGCCTCACGGATTTACGGAATCAAGTAGCTGGAAAATGGGAATCTATAGACCGGAAACGGGGAAAAAATCTCCTGGAATCTGGGAAAATACCAGCTAGTATAGGAGCATGCGCGAGGTTCTGACCGGCCTGGCAGAGCGACGACTTGTCGATGTGGCTGAGGCTCGTTTCGCAGAGGAGCCGGTGCTCGTCCTCAACGGTCCGCGGACGGTGGGGAAGAGCACGCTCCTTGGACAGCTCGCCGCACGTCTCGGCCGCCCGGTGATCGACTGCGACGACCCGGCCACGCGGTCGGCGGTGCGCGCTGATCCCGGCCGGTTCGTGGAGTCGGCCGAGCCGGTCCTTATTGACGAGTACCAGCATGTTCCCGAGCTCCTCGACGCCATCAAGGCTCAGCTCAACCGGGATCTTCGTCCCGGCCGGTATGTCCTGGCCGGATCGACGCGGTATGCCGCGATCCCGGCGGCGGCCGAGGCGCTGACCGGCCGGGTCGACATCATTCCCGTACTTCCGCTCACCCAGGGCGAGATCGACGGGATCCGGGAGACGTTCGTAGCCAGGCTCCTCGATGGCGATGGCGTCGCAGGGCTGCCGCGGGAGGCGGCGGCAGCCACCCGGGACGAGTACGCCCGGCGGTCGACGGCGGGAGGGATGCCGGTGGCCCTGCGCCGTCCGCCAGGGCCGTCGCGTTCCCGCTGGTTCGCCAACTACGTCGACCTGGTCGTGGACAAGGACGTGATGGACATCTCGCGGGTCCGGCAGCGTGAGATGCTGCCCCGGCTGCTGGGCCAGCTCGCCGCCCGGTCAGGGCAGGTGCTCAACATCACCCCGGTCGCCGGGGCGATCGGCCTGGAACGGTCGACGGCAGAGAACTACATCAAGCTCCTCGAGGCCGTCTTCCTCATTCACCGGCTTCCGGCCTGGGGCACGACCCTTGGCTCCCGGGTCGTCAAGCACCCCAAGGTGCACGTGGTCGATTCCGGCGTGATGGCCTGGCTGCTGAATCTCACCCCCCAGAAGATCGCCCAGGCGGCACCCTCCACTCTCACTGAGTACGGCCACCTCCTTGAGACGTTCGCGGTCGGTGAGATCCTCAAGCAGGCCAGCTGGTCCGATGCCCCAGTCGCGGCGGGCTACTTCCGGACCGAGGCCGGCGACGAGGTGGACCTCGTGCTGGAGCGCGACGACGGCCAGGTGATCGCCTTCGAAATCAAGGCGGGCACCCGCGTCAGCGGCGATGACCTGCGCGGTCTCCGCCTGCTGAAGGACCGGCTGGGCCCCCGCCTGGAAGAAGCCGTCGTCCTCTACACCGGCGAGTACGCATACCGGAACGACGGCTGGATCCAGATCACGCCGCTCAGCCAGCTCTGGACGAAATCCGTGGCGTTTCGGTCGCTATGACAACGGAAACGCCATGGATTTCGGGCGAACCGGGCGGTGGGATGCGAGTACCGCGTGGTCGTCGACGCCCTGGCGGGGCTCAGGGTCGGCGTGCACCAGGGCCCCCGATAGCTGGGGCAGGGCATGCAGCAGGTGATGCTCGGCGCTGACCGCGACCCGGTGCGCCTCGATCGCGGTGATCTCGCCGCTGACGGTGATCTCGGCCTCGGCGTGCAGCCGGTGACCGATCCAGCGAAGCCGGACCTGCCCGGTGCCCAGCACGCCTGGTGTGCCGCGCAGGGCGCGCTCGGCCTGATCGACCAGCTCGGGGTCGACGGCGTCCATCAGCCGCCGGTAAATCTCGCGGGCCGCGCGCCATAGCACGGACAGCAGCACCGCCGTGATCGCCAGACCAACGACCGGGTCGGCCCAGTTCCAGCCCAGCGCCACGCCGCCCGCTCCGGCCAGCACCCCCAGTGAGGCGAGCCCGTCGGTGCGGGCGTGCAGCCCGTCCGCCACCAGCGCCGCCGACCCGATCCTGCGCCCGGTCCTGATCCGGTAGCGGGCGGCCAGCTCGTTGCCCGCGAACCCCACCAGTGCGGCCGCCGCCACCGCGGCCAGGTCAGAGACCGGGTGCGGGTGCAGCAGCCGGGATACCGCCACGGACGCCGCCAGCACGCACGACGCCGCGATCAGCACCACGATCGCCACTCCGGCCAGGTCCTCGGCCCGCCCGTACCCGTAGGTGTACCGGCGGTCCGGCGGCCGCCTGCCAACGATGAACGCCACCGCCAGCGGCACGGCGGTCAGCGCGTCGGCGGCGTTGTGCAGCGTGTCCCCCAGCAGCGCCACCGACCCCGACGCCGCCGCGACCGCGGCCTGCACGGCCGCCGTGCCCGCCAGGATGGCCAGCGATACCCACAGCACCCGCATCCCCTCGGCGCTGGCCTCCAGTGCCGGATCCACCTGGTCCGCGGGCTCATGCGAGTGCGGGCGCAGCGCGTGTGCCACCCGCGACACCGCCCCGGCTCGCCCGGTGGCACGCTCGCGCCCTTCGCGACCGTGGTCACGCTGGCCGTGGTCATGCGGGCCGTGGCTCGCGGCGTGCGGATGCGAGTGGCTCATATTCCAGAGAGTGCCAGCTAAAACGCGTTGCAGCACATCGATAACAGCCAGCCCGGCGCAGCCGCGACCAGCTCGCAGCAAGGGGTCAGCGGGGGTCGTGGATGGCGGTCCAGATTTTCTCCGGAGTCAGCGGCATGTCCAGGTGGCGCACTCCGTAGGGGCGGAGGGCGTTCATGACAGCGTTGACCAGGGCGGGGGTGACGCCGATCGTGCCGCTTTCGCCCATGCCCTTCACGCCGAGCGGGTTCGTCGGGGACGGCGTACACACCAGGTAGGACTCGATCGGGGGCAGCGAGGCGGCGAACGGGACCGCGTAGTCCATCAGGGAGGCGGCCATCGGCTGGCCGGCGTCGTCGTACGCCACTTCCTCCCATAGCGCCTGGCCCAGGCCCTGGGCGATGGCGCCGTGCACCTGGCCCTCGACGAGCAGCGGGTTGATCACCACGCCGCAGTCGTCGACCGCGACGATCCGCAGCAGCGTGACCCGGCCGGTATCCGGGTCGACGGCCACCACGCACGCGTAGGAGCCGGACGCATAGGTCTCCGGTGGCGCGCCTGAGCCGGCCGTCGCGGTGATGCCGCCGAGGCGTGCGGCGGCCTCGGTGACCGACATC
>NZ_JBARCR010001102.1:0-2323 GCF_049794275.1 Trebonia sp. | reverse complement strand
ACCCCGGACTGGTCGTACCCATAGAATGCTGAACTAGCAACGAACCAGGCAGAAAGTAGTGACGAATGGCCATTGAGCTTGACAACTCGTTCACCGTCCCCGTACCGCCCGAGCAGGCCTGGGATGTCCTGCTTGACGTCGAGCGGATCGCGCCGTGCATGCCGGGTGCCACCGTCACCTCGGTCGAGGGAGATGAGATCGCGGGCCAGGTCAAGGTCAAGCTGGGCCCGCTCTCGCTGAGCTACAAGGGCACCGCCAAGTTCATCGAGAAGGACCCCGCCAGCCATACGATCGCCATCGAGGCGACGGGCAAAGAGACCCGCGGGGCGGGCACCGCCTCGGCAACCGTGCACGCCAGCCTGAAGCCAGACGACGCCGAGGGCCAGACGACGGTGTCCATCCACACATCGCTGAACGTCACCGGCCGCCCCGCTCAGTTCGGCCGGAGCCTGCTGCCCGAGGTGAGCGGCAAGCTCATCGACCAGTTCGCCGCCAACCTGAGGGCGTTGATCGACAGCACGAACCGCCCGGCCGAGGCCGAACCCGAAGCCGCGCCAGCCCAGGACGCGGCGGCGGCAACGGGCGATGCCGCCAGCACGGCGACGGCTGCAGGAACCGCGGCCGCCACGCAGACCACCGCGGCGCCGGCACAGCCCGTGGCGCAGCTGCAGCAGGAAGACTCGCTCAACCTGATCAAGCTGGTCGGCGGCCCGGTGCTGAAGCGGGTCCTCCCGATCGTGCTGGGGGCCGCGCTGATCGCCATCTTCCAGCGCCGCATCCGCGGCCTGTTCAGCCGCTCGAAGTCCTAACCCCGGTCACGCCGCCGGTCCTTCAGCCATCTTGGTATCACTTCTCGCCCCTAGAACCGGACAAACCGGACGCGAAAGGGGCCGGAAGTGATACGAAGACGAAAAGTGATACTAGGTTGCGGGCACCGTCACCCGTGAACCCGGAGGCTGGTCAGCGCAGCAGGTCCTTGCGCATCACGATCGCGTCCACCCCGGACGGCTGGTAGTAGCCGCGGCGCACGCCGATCTCCTCGAACCCGCGCCGCAAGTACAACCCGCGGGCTCGCGGGTTGTCCTCGCGCACCTCGAGGAAGACCTCGACGCAGCCGCGCTCGGCGGCAGCGGCGAGCAGCGCGCCGAGCAGCGCGGAGCCGACGCCGCGACCCCAGTACTCCCGGGTCACCGCAATGGTCAGCACGTCGGCCTGGGTGCCGCCGGGGACGAACATCAGCCCGGCGTACCCGGCCATGACGCGCCCGCCTGCCGCGGGCGGCGGGGCGTCTGCCTCGGCGATCAGGTACAGCCTGCTCTGCGGCAGCTGGCTGACCTCTTCGGCGAACATCTGCGCGGTCCACGGGTCGTCAGGGAACAGATCGTGTTCCAGGGCGAGCACGTCGACCAGGTCCGCGGGCACCATGCGGCGCAGCCGGGTCCCTGACCCGCCGGCAGGGCCGGGCTGTCCGCCAGGACCGCCAGGGCCGGCCGGATCGGCCGAGCCTGGGGCCCGGGCCATCCCGAGCCTGTCGCGCCACCTGCTGGCCGTCACCGCACTACCAATCCGAGCAGCAGCACGACCTTGAGGGTAGCCGACGCCGGGCCGCCACGGCGGCTCAGTGCACGAGCAGCCCGGTCACCTGATTGGCGACCGTCTCCGCCGCAGTGCTGAGCTGGCTCGGCGACGCCGGGCCGTAGTTGCCTTTATTGGCGTGGTCCAGCCCGTTCATCACCACGGTGACAATGACGTTGCGGTACCTGACGTAGACGGTCGTCACGTCGGTGGTCGCGCCGCCCGCGTTGAAGACCTGCGCGGCCTCGAACGCCACCGTGTCGTTGCCGCCCGGCATGCCGGGCAGGTCGGTGATCGTCGCCTTCGGCTGCCCGCTCTTCGGGCCGGGGTCCTGCTTGGCGCTCTCGTCCTGGGCGTAGGCGTACTCGGCGGCGAACGTGGCGCTGCCGTCACCAGGAGCCAGCCCGCTCGGCGAATACGCCTGCATGTTCACCTCGAGAACCCGGTAGACCGGCGGCTTGTCGAGTGTCCAGGTGCATTCGCTCTGCGGGCCGGTGTTCAGCGGCGGCGCCGCCACCTTCAGCTGGCCGGGCAGGTACTGGGTGAGCGTGCCGCCAGGCACCGACTGGCAGGCGTTGGGAACCTTCTGGAGCTCGCCGGGCAGGAACGTGGTGACCAGCGACCCGAAGCCGAGGTTCGCTGAGCCGCTGCCGCCCGCGGTGAGGAAGTACACCACCACCGCGATCACCACGGCCAGCGCACCGCCGCCGACGATGAACAGCAGCCTGCGGCGCTTGCGGCGGTCGGC
>NZ_JBARCR010001101.1:0-4768 GCF_049794275.1 Trebonia sp. | reverse complement strand
CGGGATGCCGCCTGGCCGTTACGTCGACCGCGCGAGGCTCGAGGCCGCGCGCCGCTGCCTCGAGGACTCCGCCAGCGGCGTCGAGGAGACCGCCCGCGCCTGCGGCTACGGCACCTCCGAGGCGATGCGCCGCGCGTTCGTCCGCGCCCTGGGCGTCAGTCCCGCCGAGTACCGCCGCCGTTTCCGTCCGAAGGAGCCCCATGCAGATCGTCATCGCCCTCTATGACCGCTTCACCGCCCTCGATGCGGTGGGCCCGCACCAGGTGCTGGCTCACGTCCCGGGCGCCGAGATAATTTTCGCTTCTGAACGGGCCCGTGCCGTCTCCGACGAGACCGGCACCCTCACCCTGGGTGCGGACGCCTCCTATGCCGATGTCCCCCATCCCGACGTGCTCCTCATCCCCGGCGGCCCGGGCCAGTCGGCTCACATGGGCGATGGCCCCCTCCGCGACTGGATCATCGAAGCCGACAAGACCACCATGTGGACCACCAGCGTCTGCACGGGCAGCCTGATCCTCGCGGCGGCCGGCCTCCTGACAGGCCGCCAAGCCACCACCTACTGGCTAGCCATGAACGAGCTAGCGAGCCTGGGCGCCAAGCCAGTCCACGACCGCTACGTCTTCGACGGCAAATACGCCACCTCCGCCGGCGTCTCAGCCGGCATCGACATGGCCCTGGCCCTGGCCGCCCGCCTCACCGATGACGACACCGCCCAGGCGATCCAGCTAGGCATCGAATACGCCCCGAACCCCCCATTCAACGCCGGCTCCCCAACAACCGCCCCACCCGCTCTAGTCGCCGCCCAACGCGCAGCCACCCGCTTCCCCAACCCGTAGCCCCCGCCCCAGCCGGGAACCAGTCAGCACAGAGGCAGGCGCCCCAAGCCGTTGTGACTCGGGGGACGCGATGGGCGCCAGCGGTGCGACGCCGCACCGTCCATTCGCCCCGAGGGGAAGCGGGGCGCCGGTGGTGTGACGCCGCGTCGTTCGGGGCCGCCCTCAGGCCCCGACTGGACGCGGCAAACACCACCAAGCCACCGCGCCCCACCGTCACGGAGCCACATGCACGCCTGAACGCGTCCCGTAGTCATAGTGATAGACCTGAACGCCCCCGATGTACGCAACCTCCGCGCGAGACATCACGTCCAGCGGATCCCCGGACCAGACCACGACGTCCGCGTCCTTGCCGACGGAAAGCGACCCGAGCCGGTCGGCGACGCCGATGATGCCCGCCGGGTTGATGGTCACGGCGCGCAGTGCGGTCTCGCGGTCCAGGCCTTCCTTGACCGCCAGCGTGGCCTGGTGGATCAGGAAGTGGATCGGTACCACGGGGTGGTCGGTGGTGATCGCGATCGTGACGCCGGCGGCGGCTAGCCGCCCCGGGTTGGCCAGCGACCGGTTCCGCAGCTCGACCTTGGACCGCGAGGTGAACAGCGGCCCGATGATGACGGGGATCCCGGCGGCGGCGATCTTGTCCGCGATCAGGTGCGCCTCGGTGCCGTGGTCGATCACCAGCTGGTAGCCGAACTCATCCGCGATGCGCATCGCCGTGGCGATGTCGTCCGCGCGGTGGCAGTGCTGGCGCCAGGGGATTTCCCTGCGCAGCACGCGGGCCAGCGCCTCGAGTTTCAGGTCCCGGGCAGTCGGCTCCTTACGTTCCGAAGAATCGTTCTTCTCGAAGTCCTGCTTAGCGATGTAGTTCCGCGCGTCGGTGAAAGCCGCCCTGATGACGGCCGCGGTGCCGAGCCGGGTGGCCGGGGTCTCTTTGCGCTCGCCGTAGACGCGTTTGGGATTCTCGCCGAGCGCCGACTTCAGGCCCGCGGGCTCGCGCAGCACCATGTCGTCGACCGTGCGGCCCCAGCAGCGGATGGCCACCGTCTGGCCGCCGATCGGGTTGCCGGATCCGGGGTTGACGTTGACCGCGAGCACGCCGCCGGCGATCGCGTCGCGGAACCCCTCTTCCGCCGGGTTGATCGCGTCGAGCGCCCGCACGTGGGCCTGCACAGGCCCGGTCATCTCGTTGGTGTCTGAGCCTGCCCAGCCCTCGCCCTCTTCGTGCACGCCGAGGTGGGCGTGCGCGTCGATGAACCCGGGCAGCACCCACTTGCCGGCGGCATCCACGACGTCGGCGCCGGGCGGGGGCTTGAAGTCCGGACCAGCTACAGCCGCGATCTTGCCGTCCACCAGCAGGACTGTCCCGCCATCGATTGGCTCGCCCTCGACCGGAACGATGTACCCGCCCGTTATCGCGATGCTGTTGCTGGCCACGCAGCCGCCCTTTCCTCGTGCGTTTGGGTTGACTTCACTATCTTTTCACCGCGCGCCGATGAACGCGCGAGCCTTGGCCGTCCGCACCGCCTCCTGCAGGGCGTCGATGTCGTAGGCGCCGTAGTACCTGTTGCCGTTGATGAAGAACGTCGGGGTGCCGGACACGGTGGCCAGGTCGGCGGAGTCGACGTCTTCGGCGATCCTGGCGGCGCCGGTGTGCTTGCGCAGGTCGGCGGAGAACTTCTCGGTGTCGAGGCCGAGGTCGGCCGCGTACCTGAGCAGGTCTTTGATCGTGAGTTCGCCCTGATGATCCATCAGGGTGTCGTGCATCTCCCAGAACTTGCCCTGCCGGTCCGCCGCCTCGGCGGCCTCCGCGGCCATTTGCGCGTGCGGGTGCACGTCGGTGAGCGGCAGGTGGCGGAACACGAACCGCAGCTCGGCGTGTCCCCTGAGCAGCTCGCGGACGTGCGGCTCGGCCTGCCCGCAGTACGGGCACTCGAAGTCGCCGTACTCGACCAGCGTGACAAGCGCGTCTTCCCGCGGACCCCGGATGTGGTCGCGGTCGGGGTCGACGGGCATGGCGAGGTCGGTGACCGTCTCGGCGGTGCCGAGCAGTGCCCGCAGCCTGGTCCTGACCGGCAGCCTGTCGAGCACCCGGAAGAACACCCAGGTGAGAATCGCGGCGCAAACCGCGCCCGACAGGATGCCGACCTTGGCCTCGGCCAGGTCGGTCCCGGTGAGCGAGAGCGAGGCGATCAGCAGCGCGACGGTGAACCCGATCCCGGCGACCAGCCCGGCGCCGGTGACGGCCCCCCAGCCGACCGGCGGGGACAGCCTGCCCTTCGACAGCTTGGTGGCCAGCCAGGCGGCGCCCCCGGTGCCAATAGGCTTGCCGGCCAGGTAGCCGATCATGATGCCGAGCGTGGCGGGGGAGGCGTAGGCGTGCGCCAGGAACGAGCTGCTGATCCTGACATCCGCGTTGGCCAGCGCGAACAGCGGGACGATCACGTAGCTGGTCCACGGGTGATAGCGCTGCTGCAGCCGCTCGTTCGGCGAGATCGCGACGCGCACCTCCTCGCGGGCCTCAGCGGCCAGCCGGGCGGTGGGCTGCTCGCGGAACAGCCGGAATGTCTCGGTCGCCTGCGTCAGGTCCTCACGGTTCGCCGGGTAGGCGACGGTGAGCAGCCCGATGACCAGGCCGCTGACGATCGGGTCCACCCCCGACTTGAAGAACGCCACCCAGCAGGCGACGCCGATCAGCGCGTACACCGGGCCGTTGCGGATCCCGCGCCGCGAGAGGACCCCGTAGGCGACGAGCAGCAGCGCGCCGATGACCAGCGCCATCCATCGCACGTTGCTGCTGTAGAAGCAGGCGATGACCACGATCCCGCCGAGGTCGTCCACCACTGCGAACGTGAGCAGGTAGGTGCGTACCCGGTCGGGCAGGCCCTTGCCCGCCAGCGCGAGCGCGCCGAGCGCGAACGCGGTGTCGGTGGACATGGCGGTGCCCCAGCCGCGCGCGGTGGGCTGGCCGGCGTTGATCGCGAGGAAGATGACGATCGGCAAGACCATGCCGCCCAGCCCGGCGAGCACCGGCAGTGTCAGCCTGCTGCGCACCCGCAGCTCGCCCATGTCGAACTCGCGGCGCGCCTCCAGGCCGACCACGAGGAAGAACAGGGCCATCAGCCCCGAGTTCACGAACGTCCGCAGGTCCATCGCCAGGCCGTGGCTGTCGACGCGGATGTCCAGCGGCGTCGACCACAGCCGCTCGTAGCTGCCCGCGGCCACGTTCGACCAGATCAGGGCGACGAGGACACCGCCGGCGAGGATGGCGGCGCTGCCGGTCTCCGTCTGCAGGAACTGCCGCAGCGGTGTCTTGCGGGTCGGCACCCACAGGGTCCTGGCCGGCTGCGCCTCGGCGGCGGTCTGGGAGTCGGTCATGTCCTTATTGTCGCAGCGCGGAGACCACCACCCGGAGCTGACCTTTTCGCCCGGCGGGCAACCTCCTAGGATCGCATCCGTGGCACAACAAGATCAGACGGAACCCGACGCCCGTGTGGCGGCCGCGGCGGCGCACTGGAGCTACCGCTTCATCTCCAACGGCACCGACTACGGCGATTTCACCGCGACCCTGAGCAGGATCACCCGCTGGGACGACTGGTGCCGGGAATGGGGAAACACCGCGGCGGAGTACGAGCAGCTCGCCGAGAGCGCGGAGGACGCCGGCCAGCGGGAGACGGCGGCCGGCGCCTGGCGGCGGGCCGCGCTCGCCTGGCACTGGGGCAAGTTCGTCTTCGTCGATCACCCGGACGAGCAGCGGGCGGCCCACGAGCGCACCGTGGCCTGCTTCCGCCGGGGAGCGGCCACCCTCGATCCGCCCGCCGAGTACGTGCACGTTCCCTACGCGGGGACCGAGCTTGCCGCGTACTTCCGGCTGCCCGCGATCCGCAGCGCCCACGCCACACCGCCCGCGGTGATCATGATCCCCGGGCTCGACTCGG
>NZ_JBARCR010001100.1:0-1599 GCF_049794275.1 Trebonia sp. | reverse complement strand
GGGTGGGCGCGGCCGCCTCCGCGCCGCTGCTGGCCAGCCCGTCAGGGGCGGTGATGGTCAGCGGGTCGGACCACAGGGCGCTGTCGAGCTGGTAGCGGGCACCGCCAAGCGCCGCGTCCGCCTGCGCGCGGATCACGGCTGTGTCCGCGGCGGCCTGCCGGGCGCCGACCAGGCCGATGACGGTCATCGACATGCCAGGGGACCTGGCGAGCTGCCGGTTCGCGCCCTGCGGCAGCACCTGCGCGCCGAAGGCGGCGACGGCGGTCACGGCGGCAGTGGTGATGAAGACGGTCAGCGCCACCCCGGCCAGCAGCAACCCCGATGACCGTATTCTCCGCCCCAGGTAGGAGGCCCAGGGGCCGCGGCGGGACCGCATGGTCAACCGCCTGTCACCACTGGTCGAGGTGAGCGGGAAGCTCGGTGAGGCGGGTGATGACCGCGTCCGGGATCACGCCGTCATGCGGCGGCACCTCGCTGTTCGGGATGAGCACCCCGCGCATGCCGGCGCGCTTGGCGCCGTAGATGTCGTCGTACGGCCGGTCGCCGACGAAGACGCACGAGGCCGGGTCGGACACCCCGACAGCGGCCATCGCGGCGCGGAACGCCTCGGGATGCGGTTTGGTCCACGGGATCTCGCTGCTGTACACCGCCCCGTCGATCAGGCTCAGCACCCCGTCCCTGCGGAATACCTCCTCGTGCGCGCTGCGCGGCCACATGGTGTTGGACAGCACGCCGATCTTGATGCCCCGGTCGCGCAGCGCGCGCATGACCGGCGCGGCGTCCGGGTCGGTGTAGGTGTGCGGTTCCCACAGGCCGTAATAGGTGGCGAGCAGCTCGTCGTGTGCGGTCACACCGGCGCGGCTGAAGACGTGCTCAAGGGTCGCGCTCTGCTGTGCGGTCTCCGCCTGCCGCCACAGCTCGAACTCCGCCGCCCTGATCGCCTTCGCGTGCGTCGCCGCCAGGTCGGCGGAGAAATGCGGCGTGCATACTTCCAGCCACAGCGTGTCGTGGTCGATTGTGTGCCACGGGGTCAGCGTGCCGCCCCAGTCGAAGATAACCGCCTGTACCGCCATGAACCGTATGGTACGGACCCAGCGGCGGTCACCGCGCCGTCAGCTGGACGCCACCTTCGGCCCGGGCTACACCTTGGCGACCAGCCGCACCGACACCTTCTGCCAGGGCAGCGCGGCGAGGGCGCCGAGCAGCTCCCCTTGCACGAGGCCGCAGCCGGTCACGGGCAGCGCCGGCCTGATGGCCTGCCCGTCCTTGCCGATCAGCACGAACTGCGGCGGCAGCTCGACCAGATCGGAGCAGAACGTACCGGCGGGCCTGACCTGGTTGTGCCGCCGCAGCGCGGTCATCAACGGCGCGAGCCCCTGGTCGGCCCGCTCCAGGGTGGCGACCTCCCACTGGCCCTTGCCGGGGATCATCTGGTAGTCGGTCACGCAGCGGATCACCGCCACCGGCTCGAAGGACGCGGGCAGCTTGCTGTGGGTCGCGTTCGCCGGCCAGCCCACGCACGCGGGCTGGCCAGCCACGAGGGGCGGCCCGGTGGTCGTGGTGGGCACCGGGGTGGCGCTCGCGGACGCGGACGGGGGC
>NZ_JBARCR010001099.1:0-4453 GCF_049794275.1 Trebonia sp. | reverse complement strand
CTCAGCGCCCTGACCCGGCAATGCCAGTCCCAGCCCGGCCGGCGCCGACTCCGCCTCGACCTGAGCTGACGGGACCGGTTCGCGATCACTGGTGGAACCACGCCGTGTTATTTCCTTCCGCGTGCGTGGAGTGGCCGGACGGCCCGGCCGCTCTGAGAGGGACGGGCGGTCCGGCGGGCCGGCGTTAGCGTGCTGCTCCGGCGATAAAGGCAGCGACGATATAGGTGGCGTGCCTGTCCAGGCTGGTGCGTGCCCGGTCGTATCTCATCGTGGTGCGCGGGTCGGCGTGCGAGGCGGCCTCCTGCACATCCCGCAGCGGCACCCCGGCGTCGAGCGCGGCGGTGATGAACGCGTGCCGCAGCGTGTGCGGGCTGACCTGCTTGGCGATCCTGGCGCGGCGGGTGACTCGGCGGACTATGCGGGCGGCGCCGTGCCGGTCCAGCCGCCGTCCGTCGGCGGTGAGGAAGAGCGGTCCTTCGGTGCGCTCATCGATGGCCAGGTCGATCGCCCGTGCGGTCCGGGGTGCGAGCGGGATGGTGACCACTTTGCCGCCCTTGCGGGTGATAACCAGGGTGCGGTGCCCGCGTTCCGGCCCCAGCTGCTCGATATCGGCGCCGGTCGCCTCCGAGACCCGCAGCCCGTTGAGGGCGAGCAGGGAGATCAGGGCGTGCTCGGCGGGCGGCCCGAGCCCGGCGGCGACCAGGATCGCGCCGAGCTCGTTGCGGTCCAGCGCGGTGGCGTGCGACTCATAATCCAGCCGCGGGCGGCGCACGTACGCGGCCGGGGAGTGCTCGAGGAGTTCTTCTTCGACCGCGTACTTGTAGAACCCGGCGATGGTGCACAGCCGCCGGGTGACGGTGGCGCGGGCGCGGCCCTTGGCCTCCAGGTCCCGGGCGAAGGTCTCGATGTCGGCGCGCCGGACCGAGAACAAGGAGAGCGAGCGGGTGCGGCACCAGGCGGTGAACTGCCGCAGGTCCAGCGTGTAGGCCTCGCGGGTCAGGCCGCGGTAGCCGGCCAGGAACCCGGCGAGCGCGAGCCGCTCGGACTCGGTGAATACCGGCTGGACGGTGGCGAGAGCGGTGGATGTGGTCGTGGCGGTCATCGGGCACCTCCGGAACGGCTGAGACCCGGGAGCCAAGGGCCAGCCGCCAGGCCCCAGCAATGAACGAGGAACGCAGCGTAAGCCGCGCTCGCTCACGACACCAGATGACCGTGCGTGCACGATGACCCTGTCACGCCCAACCCGGAAACACGCCATACCGCCGACTATGCGCGGCTGGCAGCCCGGCCGAGTGCGCCGGGCTACTGCACGCAGATCATCCGGGTCTGGTCGTGTCGCTACCCCGCACGCTGCTACCCATCCCTGCATAGGTGACGTTTTCGCGCTCAGCGGCAACAACCATTTTCGTTCGGATGCGCTGTCATGCTGCCGCCGACCCGCCTTACCGGGTCAGGTCTGCTAGTCGACAGCACTAGGCCACGGCTGTCGCTCGGGTCAAGTCCCGCGGCGTTGGGTCTCCCGGCCGCGGGTGTTGAGGCCGGTCAGGTCGGCGCTGATCTGCCAGAGCCGCGCGGCGGCGGCGGGGTCGTAGGAAGCCTTGCTTGAGGTTTTCGGCTTGCGGTTGGCGAAATACCGGCCGGTGACGCCCTCGGCCTCGGGTGCGGATGCCAGATAGATGGAAGTGGCCGCGCCGCGGGCGGGTGCCTTCATGAACGGCCGCAGCAACGGGATCATGACCTTCGACAGGCGGGATGGGTCCTCGGCGGAGAACGACGTGCGCACCAGGCCGGGGTGCAGGGCGGTGGCGGTGACGCCGGTGCCTTCCAGCCGGCGGGCGAGTTCGTAGGTGAACACGACGTTGGCGAGCTTCGACTGGCTGTACGCCCGCTGCCCGGAGTAGCTGCGTTCGCCCTGCAGGTCGTCGAAGTTGAGTCTGCCCGCCGCCTGGGCGTTGGACGAGACGGTGACGATCCGGGCGGGCGCGCTGCCCTTGAGCCGGTCCAGGACCAGGCCGGTGAGCAGGAAGGCGGCGAGGTGGTTGACAGCGAAGGTGCGCTCCAGCCCGTCGGCGGTGAGGTGCCTGGTGGCCCAGAACCCGCCCACGTTGTTGACCAGCACATCCAGCCGCGGGTAGGCGCTGCGGACCGCGACGGCGAGAGCGCGTACCTCGGCCTGGCAGGACATGTCGGCGGCGAAGGCGTCCACCGCTGGGTTGCCGGACTCGCGGACGATCTGGTCGGCGGCGGCCTGGGTCCGCGCCTTGTCCCGGCCGGTGATGCCGACGCGGGCGCCCATCGCGGCCAGGCCGGCGGCGGTCGCCCGGCCGATGCCGCCAGTGCCGCCCGTGACCAGCACAGTCTTGCCTGCCATCGGGCCGGGGAAGTTCTCAGTCATTGGGGGCGGTCCCTTCGTGTGAGCTGCCATCGTGACCAGGCACTGGCTGACCGGCTGCCAGCTGGCCAGCCAGTGCCCGCGGTGCCGCGCCGGGGTTTCTCCTAGGCGGCCGTGACGTCCCGGTGCCGGGCACTGCCCGTGCGTACGGGCACGGGGCGGGCCCGGCTTCCAGCGGAAAAGCCCCGGACGATCAACAGGAGCGGGAACAAGAGCTCGAACAGGCCACCGGGGGCGAGGAACACGATTCCGGCGGGGGATACGTGCCAGCCGATGTCGGCGATCCCGAGCAGATTGCAGACGACCCCGGCCAGGAGCAACGCGTAGCCGACGATGCCCAGTATGGACAGGCTCCGCGGCACGAGCCTCGACGTCAGCAAGACCGGCGTCAGGACGAGCCCGGCCACGGCGGAGAGCGCGTAGGCGGGCAGCGCGTAGTCGTTCCACTGACTGCGGCTGGTCAGGAAGTACGCGCACGCCGCCAGGACCGCGAGGCCCTCCGCCACTCTCAGGACGAAGTAGACCTGCGAGCGCACCGGCGCGTAGGGCGTCAGGATCGGGCGCATCGCCAGGCCGACCGCAGCGTCTGCCAGGCCGCTAAGGCCGATCAGCAGAACGCCGGCGATGAGGGTGCCGACGGGCTTGGTCGCGCTGGAGAAGTACGAATGGATCAGCGTGTTACCGATGAAGAAGGCGACCGTGAACGAGAGGAACAGCACTCCCACCACCACGGCGGTCCTTCGGGGAGCGACGGGTCGCCCCTGATCTCTTGCAGAAACGGTCGCTGGGGTTGTCATGGCCTGATCCCTTCGTGCGGTGCGCGTAGCCGGTAGGGTTTCCGATTCGGAGTGCTGGGTTGTCGGTGGGGGATGGCTGGCGGTCATGGTGGGCATGGCCATAGGGTTGCGTGGCAACCGGGAAGCTGGCTGGCTAGGTTCTCGAAGTCGTTGTTTCCCGCGGGCTGCCGGAGCATGGCGGCGATGCGGAAGGCGAGAGGGTCGCAGCCGACGCTGGCGAGGTGTTCGCGGAGCAGGTCAGCTGCTCGCCTGGCATTGCCGGCGGCTGCGGCGCGGACCACTTCGATGTGGTGGCGCTCCCAGTTCATCTGCCGGTGACTGGGACCTTGGCTCGCCGTTCCGGTGATGGCATCGAGGTCGGCGACGGCGAGCCCGAAGGCCGGGTCGGCGTGGACGGCGAGCCGCAGCGCCGTGGTGGCCAGGCGCGAGTCCGCGGCGTGCTGTGCCTGCCGGTACCGCGCAGCGGCCCGCCGCTTTGCGGTGACCACGCGGCCGTGGACGTCAACCGCAGGCCCGGCAGCGGCCAGGTGGTCATGGTGGCTGGGGTTCTCGTCACGCATTGGCTGCATGAGTGCAAGGTTGCCCGGGTGCGCTGAGGTCGCACTGAGGTGATGCTGACGTCAGCTGGCTGCAGGTGGTTGCCAGAGCTTCGGCGCGTGGTTTGCCGAGGGCCACGCCGCCGGTGCCCGAAGGAACGCGGCGAAACGACCCGCGGCGACGGCTGCCTCTGCCAGGCCGGGCCGCTCAGTGAGCGGACAGCGCCAGGCGGGCCGCGAGCGCGGCCACATCCGGCTCATCGGTGAGAGAGCGATACGCCCGCCCCTGGGCGCGCTGCTGAGCGAGCGCGACGAAGACCTCGGCGTTGGCGGGTTGGGCGGGTGATCGCCGTGACTGCGGCCATGGCGGTATCGGCGAGAAGTTGCGCGGCCGGGTCCCCGCTGGCCGAGGCGGCGTCAGCGGCGAAGACGGCTCTCGGAAGCCCGCCTTGCCGCAGCGGGTGACCTCTTGAACGTCGCGAAAGCGCTGGTGGTCTGGATGGCGACACAATCTCTGCATCATCGCTGGTCAGACTGCTAGCTTCCAGCGGATCTTGCCCCTCAGAATGCCCCTCACGGGGCGAACGCTCAACGGTTCAGCGTTCGAATTCTGTGTCTGACCTGGGTGGAGCTAAGCGGGCTCGAACCGCTGACCTCTTGCATGCCATGAACCACCAGCATGTCCACAGCCGACACCATACGCTGCGCCAACTGCACGAACACTAACT
>NZ_JBARCR010001098.1:0-2444 GCF_049794275.1 Trebonia sp. | reverse complement strand
GCGTCTGTATCGACGACGGCATAGCCGGTCTTCTGGAATGGCCGCAGCCGGGAAGCCGCTTGCCGGGCGAGCGACGGCTCCACGTCATGGTAGAACGCCGCCAGGCTGACCTCGCGATCGATGACGGTCGTCGTGTTCGTCTCGATGACGACCTTGGACCGTAGCGTCTCGCGGCCCTCGACGAGCACCGGGGGCGGGGAGAGGGTCGGATGACCGGCCTCGGTCAGGACCGCGGCGATATAGATGAGATGCCTGACATTGGGCGCGCCGATCGCGCCGAGCGTCGCGACGCTGCCGCCCCAGGAATGGGAGATGACAATCGCGTCCCCCTCGATCGCGGCCAGCGCGTCGCTCAGCACGGCGGCGTCGCCGTCGAGCGTCGTCATCGGGAGGTCCAGCGCCACCGATGGGACGCCCTGTGCGTCCAGAAGCTCGCGGACAAGATGCCAGCTCCACCCGTCGTGCCACCCGCCGTGGACAAACACCGCGGTCGCTGGACTGCTCACCGAAGGTCCCCTCTTCAGATGCCGTAGACGGAGCTGGCGGCCTTCTCGAAGACCCACGAGCGCTCGTCGGCGCTGAAGTCGTCCGCGATCCGCTTGTAGGTGTTCCACAAGACCACGAAGTCGGTCAGGTGCCTGTCCTCCGGATAGTTGGTCTCGAACATGCTGCGCTCCGGGCCGAAGGTCTCGATGGCAAAGCAGATTTCGGGCTTCCAGTACGCGGCGAGGAACTCCGATGACCGCGGCCCGTCGAGAACGGACTGCTCGACGAACGACTTGTAGCCGATGCCGCCGATCTTGAGATAGACGTTGGGTGCCTCGGCCAGGTCTGCCATATTCCGCCGCCACTCGGCCAGCATCCCCGGCCGGTCGGCTGCGTACGGCCCATTGCACGCCGGGCCGCCGAGATGGTTCAGGACGATGCGCAGGTCCGGCTGGGCTTGCGCCAGCTTCTTCATGTCGCTGAGCTGGTTGAAGTACAGCCAGGTCTCGAAGATCAGGCCGCGTTTGGCCACTTCGGCCGTGCCGGCCTGGAAAACCGGGTCAAGCAGCGCGAACTCCGGCGCGCCGCGCAGCGCGTTGTTGGTGTCCGGGTGCCGGTCCCAGGCGACGTTGTGCCTGATGCCCTTGAACGAGGAGCCGCCCGCCTCCAGATGGGCATCCAGCACCTCGCCCGCCTGAGACCCGAGGTACATGTCCACGTGGCCGACGATGCCAGCGCAGATTCCGTCCGGCCCCTGCTGAGAGACCGCCCACTCGGTCTCGCCCACCGGCTTCAGGTAGTCGGGACCATCGGTCCGGTAGCTCGCCGAGCAATCGATGAAGACCGTCTTGATGACGCGGTGGCCCTGGCTGATGTCACGCTCAAGGTCGGCCCGGTTGTACCGGTCGCTCGGCCACATGTGGTGATGCGCCTCGACGATCGGGATGTCCGGGCCGATCGCTGTTTCTGCGTACGCCTGCTGCGTGGTCATGACTCTCTCTCGTTAAGCCCGGTGGTTAGACGGAATACAGCTTGACGCGCTCGGCGATGATGTCGGCGACCTGCCGAGGCTGGGAGAGGAACGGCGAGTGGCTCGTGTCCAGCTCCACGACGTCGCCTGCCTTCGCTGCCATGGCCCGCTGATCGTCGGGGTTGACGCCGTGGTCCTGCGCGGTGACGACGTAGGTCGTCGGGTAAAGGCTCCAGGCCGGGGGGACCGAGGTCTCGACGATGTCCCAGCCCACGCGGGCGAACGGCCGCAGCTGCGCCGTGCACTCCGCGGCGACCTGCGGGTCCACGTCGTGGTAGAAGGCGTCGTAGGCGTACTCGGGGACAACCACGCAGACCTCCGGCCCCAGGTCGAAGGCGGGCATCGGCGGCAACGTACGGAAGTCGACCGGCGCAGGCTTGCCCGCTTCGATCATGAAGGCGGCCAGGTAGATCAGGTGCCGGACGTTCGGCGCACCCGATGCGCCCAGCGTGACCGGGCTGCCGCCCCACGAGTGCGCGACGACTACAGCATCGTCGTCGAGGCGGTCCAGGGTTTCCCTGACCACCGCCGCGTCGACGTCCAGGGTCGACGTCATGGGGAGCTGAGGCGCCACCGACCGGATGCCGTCGGCTGTGAGTTCGGCCCGGACCAGATCCCAGCACGACGCGCTGTGCCAGCCGCCGTGCACCAGTACCGCAGTCGTCATGATCGCCCGCCCCTCACCCGGTTCCTGACTGCATCGATTGAGCTGAAGCTACTCATATCCAAGCACCCCCATGAACAAGAATCCATGAAAAATCGTCAGACGATACGACAGACTACCGGTCGGTCCGCCGCTGCTAGCGCGATTGACACTTCGGTTAGATCGTAGATATCTTCGGCTTATGCGAAGCGAGGCACCCGCGCTGCTGCCCGTATTCAGGTCGCAGCTACAGGCTGACATCCTTGCCGCGCTGCTGCTCAGGCC
>NZ_JBARCR010001097.1:0-7657 GCF_049794275.1 Trebonia sp. | reverse complement strand
TGCCGCGGTCGTCGATCTCGCGGATCTCGACCTGGATCTTGTCGCCCACGTGGATCACGTCTTCGACGTTCTCGATCCGCTTGCCGCCGTGCAGCTTGCGGATCTGGGTGACGTGCAGCAGGCCGTCCTTGCCCGGCAGCAGCGAGAGGAACGCGCCGAACGTGGTCGTCTTCACCACGGTGCCGAGGAACCGCTCGCCCACCTCGGGCATGTGCGGGTTCGCGATCGCGTTGATTATGTCCCGCGCCGCGTCGGCGGATGGGCCGTCGGTCGCGCCGACGTAGATAGTGCCGTCGTCCTCGATCGTGATCTCGGCGCCGGTGTCGTCCTGGATCGAGTTGATCATCTTGCCCTTCGGGCCGATGACCTCGCCGATCTTGTCCACCGGGACCTTCAGCGTGATGATCCGCGGTGCGTAGGGGGACATCTCGCCGGGCTCGGTGATAGCACCGCGCATCACGCCGAGGATCGTCATCCGCGCGCCGTGCGCCTGCTTCAGCGCGGCGGCAAGCACCGAGGCCGGGATGCCGTCGAGCTTAGTGTCCAGCTGGAGCGCGGTGATGATGTGCTCCGTGCCCGCCACCTTGAAGTCCATGTCGCCGAACGCGTCTTCGGCGCCGAGGATGTCGGTGAGCGTCACGTACTGGCCGCCCTCGTGGATCAGGCCCATCGCGATGCCCGACACCATGTCCTTCAGCGGGACGCCGGCGTTGAGCAGCGCCATCGTCGAGGCGCAGACGGAGCCCATGGACGTGGAGCCGTTGGAGCTGATCGCCTCGGAGACCTGGCGGATCGCGTAAGGGAACTCCTCGCGCGTCGGCAGCACCGGGAGCAGTGCGCGCTCGGCGAGCGCGCCGTGGCCGATCTCGCGGCGCTTCGGCGACCCCACCCGGCCGGTCTCACCGGTCGAGTACGGCGGCATGTTGTAGTTGTGCATGTAGCGCTTGGTCCGCTCAGGGTTCAGCGTGTCGATCATCTGCTCCATGCGGAGCATGTTGAGCGTGGTCACGCCGAGCACCTGAGTCTCGCCGCGCTCGAACAGCGCGGAGCCGTGCACCCGCGGCAGCACGCCGACCTCGGCGGACAGCGGCCGGATGTCGGTCAGGCCGCGACCGTCGATGCGCAGGTTGTCGCGGATGATCCGCTCCCGCACCAGCTTCTTGGTGAGGCTGCGCAGGGCGCCGCTGATCTCCTTCTCGCGGCCCTCGAACGCGACGAGGCGCTCGACGGCGAGGGCCTTCACCCGGCCCTCCTCGGCCTCGCGCTCGGCCTTGCCCGCGATCGTCAGGGCCTTGGCCAGTTCGTCGGAGACCGAGTCGGCGACGGCCTGGTAGACGTCCTCGGTGTAGTCGGCGAATATGGGGAACTCCGCGGTGCCTGCCGAGCTGATGCCGGCCTCCACGGCCTCCGCGGCGAGGATCCGCTGCGCCTCGCAGAGCGCGGCGATGAACGGCTTGGCCGCCTCGAGGCCCTCGGCGACGGTCTCCTCGTCAGGCGTGACCGCGCCGGTGGTCTCCGCGTCCTTCAAGAGCTTGAGCGTCTCCGGCGTGGACTCCGCCTCGACCATCATGATCGCCACGTCGCCGTCCTCGAGTACCCGGCCCGCGACGACCATGTCGAACGTCGCGTGGCTCAGCTGCTCGTGGGTCGGGAACGCGACCCACTGGTCCCTGATCAGCGCGACCCGCACGCCGCCGATCGGGCCGGAGAACGGCAGGCCCGCCAGCTGGGTGGACATCGATGCCGCGTTGATCGCGACCACGTCGTAGAGGTGGTCCGGGTTCAGCGCCAGGATGGTGGCGACGACCTGGATCTCGTTACGCAGCCCCTTGACGAAGCTCGGGCGCAGCGGGCGGTCGATCAGCCGGCACGTGAGGATCGCGTCCTCGGACGGACGGCCTTCGCGGCGGAAGAACGAGCCGGGGATCCGGCCTATCGCGTACATCCGCTCCTCGACGTCCACCGTGAGCGGGAAGAAGTCCAGGCCTTCCCTCGGCTGCTTGCCCGCGACGGTGGCGGACAGGACGACGGTCTCGTCGTCCAGGATGGCGAGCGCGGAACCGTTCGCCTGGCGGGCCAGCCGACCCGTCTCGAACCTAATCTTGCGTACACCAAACTCACCGTTATCGATAACGGCTTCGGCGCTCTTCACACCCTTCACGGGTGGAACCTCCTTGCGGTCGATCCCGCACCCACCCGCCGCCGTTGCCGTGGTCGGCTCTGGCGTACCCGCTTTGCGTTTCCGCAGTTCTCCTTGGGTATTCTCTAGTCGCTCTGCGTTCCAGCGGGACGCTGGCCGGTCTTCGATCGAAGCCCTCGGGTAGCTAGATGCTGACCGCGGGGACCACTACCGAGGACCGGCCCAGGCGCTCGGGGCCGGGGGCTACGGGATGTGTCTTATCGCTTATTTTCTGTTATCAAGCGGGCCAGCGCCAACGTTACCGGCCCAGAGTCACCGGGTCCAGCTCACCGGCCCGGTGTGAAAAGGGGCAGCTACCTGCGCAGCCCAAGGCGCTCGATCAGCGTGCGGTACCGGTTGATGTCGGTGTTGCGCAGGTAGGTCAGCAGCCGGCGGCGGCGGCCCACGAGCAGCAGCAGGCCGCGGCGGCTGTGGTGATCGTGCTGGTGCACCTTGAGGTGCTCGTTCAGGTCGTTGATCCTGCGGGTCATAAGCGCGATCTGGACCTCCGGCGAACCGGTGTCACCCTCATTTGTCGCGTACTCCGCGAAGATCTGCTTCTTGACTTCGGCGTCGAGCGGCACGTGGCTCCTTAAGCTTGGTGTTTGGGTGTTAACCCGAAGGACGGCCGCGATGAGGGTGCAGCACATCCCCGCCGGTCCATTACCGGCAGCGTTTCACACTACCACGCGCTACCGAGTGAGTTCGCGAGCCTGGTCAACGTCGCGGCGCATCTGCTCCACCAGGGCCTCGACCGACTCGAACCTGAGCGTGCCGCGCAGCCGCGCCGCGAAGTCGATCGCGGCGTGCACGCCGTACAGATCCAGGTCGTTGCGGTCGAGCGCGTACGCCTCCACGGTCCGGTCGCCGCCGGCGCCGAACGTCGGGTTGGTCCCGATGGAGATCGCGGCCGGCCAGCGCCGCTCGTCACGGCCCTCCGCGTCCAGGCTGGCCAGCCACCCCGCGTAGATCCCGTCGGCGGGAATCGCGGTGTGCGGCGGCATTTCCAGGTTGGCGGTCGGGAAGCCGAGTGCCCGGCCGCGCTGGTGACCGCGGACCACGACTCCCTCGACCCGGTGCGGACGGCCGAGCGCCTTCGCCGCCGCCGCCACGTCGCCCTCTTCCAGCATGTGCCTGATGGATGTCGAGGAGATCGTCGCGCCGTCCGCGACGAGCAGCGGCATGCCCTCGGTGCTGAACTCGTACTTCTCGCCCAGCTTGGCGAGCAGCGGGACGTCTCCGGCGGCCTTGTGGCCGAACCTGAAGTCCTCCCCCACTACGACCAGGCCGGCGTGCAGCCGCTCGACCAGCACGGTCCGCACGAACTCGTCGGGGTCAAGCCGGGAGAACGCGACGGTGAACGGCAGCACGATGACCGCGTCGGCCCCCATCCCGGCGAGCAGCTCGGCGCGGCGGCGGGCCGAGCACAGGAACGGCGGGTGGCTGCCCGGCCTGACCACCTCGTCCGGGTGCGGGTCGAACGTGATCACCACGACCGGCAGCCCGCGCTCCTTGCCGGCCTGTGCGGCGCGTTCCACGATGCGCTGATGGCCCCGGTGCACGCCGTCGAACACGCCGATCGTGACGACGGACTCACCCCACCCTTCGGGCACCTCGTCGAGGCCGTACCAGCGGTACACGATAGTTTCGCCCTCCTTAGCTCCGGATCAAGCCTAGCCATCCCCGCCAGGGCCGAGGGCGGCTGCCCGGGGCGGGTCCGCGAAGACGGCGAGGCAGCGCAAGCGGCCTGACTCTTCGGTGACAAGCGCCACCAGTGTGCCGTCCGGGGCGAATGCGGCTATTGGGGTTTGAGGGGTCGCGGGGGCGGCGCCGGGAGCCGCGGAGGTGATGCCGGGAGCGGGAGGGGCGATGCCGGGGGTGGCGGAGGCGATGCCTGGAGCGGCGGAGGCGATGCCGGGGGCGACGCCGGGAGCGAGGGGCGATGTTTCCTGGCTGGCGGTGCCGTGCGGCGGGACCGGGATGCGGACGCCGTGTGCCAGGCGGCGGGCGTCGTCCGCCGTGAGGTCCAGCCGCGGGAAGGCCGCGGCAGCGGCTGCAGGCAGCGGAGTCAGCTGCATACGTTCGGACAAATCTTCCAAAGAGTGCGCCTGCTGGAGCCGGTAGGGGCCTACCGCGGTACGCCGCAGCGCGGTCAGGTGGCCGCCGGTGCCCAGCGCGGCGCCGAGGTCGCGGGCGAGCGCACGGATGTACGTACCGCTCGAGCAGCGGATCCGCGCGTCGACGTCCAGGTAGTCCCCGCACGGGCGGACCTCGCCGACGGCGAACTCGTAGACGGTCACCCGGCGGGCGGCCAGGTCAGGCGCGGCGCCCGCGCGGGTGAGCTTGTAGGCGCGCTGGCCGCCGACCTTGATCGCGCTGACCCCGGGCGGGACCTGGGAGATCTCGCCCGTCAGCCGCGCGACCCCGGCGTCAAGCGCTGCCCTGGAAATGCCGCTGGCTGCGGCGCCGCCGGTCGGCTCGCCCTCCGCGTCGTCGGTGCTCGTCGACTGGCCGAGCCGGATCGTCGCCGCGTACTCCTTCTCGGTCAGCGTGAGGTAGCCGAGCAGCCTGGTGGCCTTCTCGACACCCACGACGAGGACGCCGGTCGCCATCGGGTCGAGCGTCCCCGCGTGCCCGACGCGGCGGGTGCCGGCGAGCTTCCTGATCCTGGCGACCACGTCGTGCGAGGTCATACCGCCGGGCTTGTCGACGATGATCAGCCCGGAAGGCACGGTCATCGGGCCGTCACTCGTCCTCGTCGGCCCAGTCGTCCTCATCCTCGGCCGGCTTCTTGTACGGGTCAGGGTCGCCGGCCCAGGTCGCGCCCTCCCGGGCGCGGGCCAGCTCCTCGTCGGCCTGCCGGGCGGCCGCGACCAGGTCGTCGATGCGGCGCGCGTTGTCCGGCAGCGCGTCGGCGACGAATTCGATCGACGGGGAGTGCCGCAGCCCGAGCTGCCGGCCCACCTCCGAGCGGATGACGCCGGTCGCGCTGTGCAGCGCGGCGGCGCTCTCCGCCTGTTCCTCCGGCGTGCCCAGGACCGTGTAGTAGACCGTCGCCTCCCGCAGGTCGTTGGTCAGCCGCGCCTCGGTCACCGTGACGAAACCCAGCCTGGGGTCCTTGATCCGGCGCTCGAGCAGCTCGGCCACGAGCACGGCGATCCGCTCGGCGAGACGGCGCGTGCGGGCGTCGGCCATGGTCGGTCACTCCTCTTCGGTAAACAGCCGCTGCCGCGCGGACAGCAGCTCGATCTCCGGTCGCCCCGCCACCAGACGCTCGCACTCGTCAAGCACCTGCGTCGCGTTGCCGGCAGTGGCGGACACGACCGCCACTCCGATTTCAGCACGCCGGTGCAGGTCGAGGTGACCGGTCTCGGCGACTGCGACGCCGGGGAACCGGCGCCGCAGTTCCGCGACGAGCGGCCGGACGACGGCCCGCTTCTGTTTCAGCGAGCGGACGTCGCCCAGCAGCACGTCCAGCGTCAGCGCGGCTATGTACATCTCGGTACATCTCGCGGGTTAAGCGCGCGGCTTCTCCCGCATCTCGAAGGTCTCGATGACGTCCTCGACCTTGATGTCGTTGTAGCCGACGCCGATACCGCACTCGAAGCCCTCGCGGACCTCGGTCACGTCATCCTTGAACCGGCGCAGCGACTCCACGGTCAGGTTGTCCGAGATCACCACGCTGTCCCTGACCAGCCGCGCCTTGCTGTTGCGGTTGATCGTGCCGGAACGGACGATGCAGCCGGCGATGCTGCCGACCCGCGGCACCCTGAAGACCTCGCGGACCTCCGCGGTGCCGAGCTGCACCTCCTCGAACTCGGGCTTGAGCATGCCCTTGAGCGCGGCTTCCACCTCTTCGATCGCCTGGTAGATGATCGAGTAGTAGCGGATGTCCACGCCCTCGCGCTGCGCGAGCTCGCCGGCCCGGCCGGCCGGACGGACGTTGAAACCGATGATCACCGCGTCGGACGCGATGGCCAGGTTCACGTCGTCCTGGGTGATCGCGCCGACGCCGCGGCCGATGACCCGCAGCGTGACCTCCTCGCCCACGTCGATCTTGAGCAGCGCGTCCTCCAGGGCCTCCACCGACCCGGACACGTCACCCTTGATGATGAGCAGGAGCTCTTCGCGCTGGCCGGCCTTGAGCGCCGATTCCAGGTCCTCGAGCGTGACCCGGCGCCTGCGCTGGGCGAACTGCGCGGTCCGCTCGCGGGCCTCGCGGCGCTCGGCGATCTGCCTGGCCATCCGGTCGTCGGAGACAACAAGGAAGTTGTCGCCGGCGTCGGGGACCGCGGTGAGACCGAGCACCTGCACCGGACGGGACGGCAGCGCCTCGGACAGCTGGTCGCCGTTCTCGTCGAGCATGGCCCGCACCCGGCCGTAGGCGTCGCCGCCAACGATCGAGTCGCCGACGTGCAGCGTGCCGCGCTGCACCAGTACGGTCGCGACCGGGCCGCGGCCCTTGTCGAGCTGCGCCTCGATCACGGTGCCCTGCGCGTCCTGCTCGGGGTTGGCCCGCAGGTCGAGCGCGGCGTCCGCGGTCAGGATGACCGCCTCGAGCAGCTGGTCGATGCCGATGCCCTTGGTCGCGGACACGTCGACGAACTGGGTGTCGCCGCCGAACTCCTCGGCCACCAGGCCGTACTCGGTGAGCTGGGCCCGCACCCGAGCCGGGTCGGCGCCCTCCTTGTCCACCTTGTTGACCGCCACCACGATCGGCACGTTCGCCGCCTGGGCGTGGTTCAGCGCCTCGGTGGTCTGCGGCTTCACGCCGTCGTCCGCCGCGACCACGAGCACCACCAGGTCGGTGGTCTCGGCGCCGCGGGCACGCATGGCGGTGAACGCCTCGTGACCCGGGGTGTCGATGAAGGTGATCTTCCGCTCGTCGCCGTCAACCTCGGTCTGCACCTGGTACGCACCGATGTGCTGGGTGATGCCGCCCGCCTCGCGTGCCACCTGGTTGGTGTGCCTGATCGCGTCGAGGAGCTTGGTCTTGCCGTGGTCGACGTGACCCATGACGGTGACCACCGGGGGCCGCGCCTGGAGGTCTTCCTCGCCGCCCTCGTCCTCGCCGAACTCGATGTCGAACGACTCGAGCAGCTCCCGGTCCTCCTCCTCGGGGGAGACGACCTGAACGTTGTAGTTCAGCTCGGCGCCGAGCAGCTGCAGCGTCTCGTCGTTCACCGACTGGGTGGCCGTCACCATCTCGCCGAGGTGGAACAGCACCTGCACCAGGCTCGCCGGGTTGGCGCCGATCTTGTCGGCGAAGTCGCTGAGCGAAGCGCCGCGGCTGAGCCGGATGGCCTGGCCGTTGCCGCGCGGAACCTGCACGCCGCCGATCGTCGGGGCCTGCATGTTGTCAAACTCTTGCCGCCGCTGCTTCTTCGACTTGCGGCCACGGCTCGGCTTGCCGCCGGGACGCCCGAAGGCGCCCGCGGTGCCGCCTGCCCTGCCCCGGCCACCGGGACGAGCCGGAGC
>NZ_JBARCR010001096.1:0-8715 GCF_049794275.1 Trebonia sp. | reverse complement strand
GCTCGGCGGCTACGGCTACGTCAGCGACTACCCGGTCGAGCGGATGATGCGGGACGCGAAGATCACCCAGATCTACGAGGGCACCAACCAGATCCAGCGCATGGTGATGGCCCGCCAGCTGCTCAAGAGGTAATTTCTGCGCGCTGTGAGTGCCAGCGCCCAGAGCAGCAGCGGCGAAAGAGCACCGTTTCGGAGCAGAGTGCTTTCCGGGGGATCTGGCAGGGGCTCACGCGCTCAGCTTCGGCGCCTCGGCCAGCGCTGGTGTCGTGGCGCTGTCGTCCAGGAAGCCACCGGACTGGTGTTGCCACAGCCTGGCATAGGTTCCGCCGAGATGGAGCAGTTCCTCGTGCGTGCCCTTCTCGATGATCTGGCCATGGTCGAGCACGACGAGCTGGTCCATGCTCGCGACCGTGCTCAGCCGGTGCGCGACCACGAGCGCGGTCCGGCCGTCCATAAGATCCCACAACGCCTGCTGGACGAGGATCTCGCTCTCTGAGTCCAGCGCGCTTGTCGCCTCGTCGAGCAGTAGGACCGGCGCGTCGCGCACGATCGCCCGCGCCAGCGCGACTCGCTGCCGCTGTCCGCCGGACAGCTTCACGCCACGCTCGCCTACCATCGTGTCGAATCCGTCCGGCAGGATGTCCGCGAACTCCGTCACGTGCGCGGCCTGCGCGGCCTGGCGGATCTGTTCGTCGGTCGCGTCCGGTCGCGCGAACGCGATGTTCTCGCGGAGAGTCCGGTGGAACATCGCGGGTTCTTGCGGCACGTAGGCGATCAGGCTGCGCAGATCCGCCTGGCGCAGCTTGCTGATGTCCTGCCCGCCGATCAGGATCCGGCCTTCGTCGATGTCCACCATCCGCAGCAGCAGCCGGGTAAGCGTCGTCTTGCCGCCGCCTGACCGGCCGACAAGTCCGAGCCTGGTTCCGCTCGGCACAACGAGGTCGAGGCCGCTGAACAACGGCTGTCCGCCGGAGTGCGTGAAGCTCACGTTCTCGAAGCGGACGTCGCTCGCCGCCGGTCGCAGCGGCTCGGGCGCGATCGGGTCGAGCACGGTCGGCGGCGTCAGCAGCAACTCGGTGAACTGGGCGGCCTCGGTCAGCGAACTCTCCATCTGGCGGTAGATCTGATTGAACTGGAACATGATCTGTGTCGCGTTGGAGTAGTACGTGAACGTCACGATGATCGCCTCGATCCCGTGACCGCCCGCCCCGAGCGCGACCGCCAGCAGCAGTCCGAACACATTGGTCAGCACGGACATCGGCGCGACCAGCGTGTCGATGCGCAGGTTCCCGTAATCCCAGGAAAGAAGCGATTTCCGCCGCTGCTCGACGACCCGCGACCGGTGCTCGGCGGCCTCCCGGTCCTCCGCGGCGAACGCGCGGATCGTGTCGATGTTCGCCAGGCTATCGGCGACGTGCCCGGACACCCGCGCGATTGCCTCCTCGCGCTGGTTGACCAGCTTCTGGCGACGGCGGATCAGCGGGGCGACACCGGCGCCGGTGATCACGATCAGGCCGATGAGCCCGGCGACCAGCAACGGGTCGAAACGCCACAGCACCACCGACGCGAACACCAGCGGCACAAGGCTGCTGACGATGTTGAACGCCAGATTGTCGGCGAAGTCCTCGAACCGGGAAGCGAAGCTCAGCACCCGCTTGGTCAGCGAGCCGGCGAAGTTGTCGTGGAAGAACGCCGCGTCCTTCGCCAGCAGCTCGTCCATGCCGATGATGTAGAGGTTCTCGATGCCGCGGCCGTCCAGGCGGTTCAGGCAGTGGATACCAATCCGCCACAAGACCTCGGCGAACAGCAGGACTCCCGCAAACCCCAGCACGTAGGGCATCGTCGCGCCGATCCCGGTCGGCACGTGACTGGCAAAGCGGGCGACCAGCAGGGCGATGATCAGCGGAGCGATATAGGAGATGCACGTGTTTCCCAGCGCGGGCAAAAGCATCGCCGGCACCGTGAAGCGCCACAATCGCGTCATCTGGCCGCCATAGCAGCGCAGCGCGAGCAGCACCGCCCGTTTCCGGGCCGGTGAACCGCGGCCAGGTTCGGGCGTGGTCATGTGTTCCCCCATACGAGCGGCTATTCCTGGCCATGGTGCCCGACCGGAGGCCCTCACGGCGATCGATTTTCTGGCTCCCCGAAACGTCGCGGAACGGGCATACCTGCCACCCTCGCGACGCCTTCCGCGCCGGGTAACCCGCATTCACGCACACGCAGTTAGAGGTCAATCACCCGGGCGGCCGATAGTTTCGAATATGTCCGAAACTTTAGTACCACTATGCCTAATTCTGATCGATGCACGTAGGCGAAAGAAGAACCTGGAACGAAACTGCTGACCAAACTTTCGAATCGAAACATTTCCGAAAGTTATTGACCGCTGAATGCGACCTACTCAAACTAACGCCATCGGTATCAAAAAGCTGCCGATCAGGCTCCCGCAGGCCTGCTCCTGTGTCGCCGCATGGCGACCTGTCCAAGGAGGTGCCGTGAACGCCCCCACGCATGTACCTAGAGCTCGCAGAGGCGGCCGCTTCCGTCTGCTGCTGGGCGTCGTTTTCGCCGTGATCCTGGCGGCGGCCACGGCGGCGCTGCCCGGCACCGCCAAGGCGGCGACGGCCATCTGCTCGAACCAGACCGGCACGAACAGCGGCTATTACTACCAGATGTGGTCCGCCGGCCAGGGATCGGCCTGCGTCACCCTGAACTCGGGCAACAGCTACTCCACCACGTGGAGCGGCATCGGCGACTTCGTAGCCGGAGTCGGCTGGAATCCTGGCAACAGTTCCACGAAGACCTTCTCCGGCAGCCTCAGCGCGTCGGGCGGCACGTCGCTGGTGTCGCTCTACGGCTGGTCCACCAGCCCGCTCGTTGAGTACTACGTCATCGAGAACTACGTCGGCTCGCCGCCCACCGCCGGCACCTACATGGGCCAGGTCACCAGCGACGGCGGCACCTACAACATCTATGAGCACCAGCAGGTCAACCAGCCCTCCATCCAGGGCACGGCGACCTTCGAGCAGTACCTGGCGATCCGGACCTCGCCCACCAGCAGCGGGACCATCACCACGCAGAACTTCTTCAACGCGTGGGCCAGCCACGGGATGAACCTGGGCACGCTCAACTACCAGATCCTCGCCACCGAGTCCTTCGGCGGCGGCAGCGGCAGCTCCAACGTTACGGTGAACTCCGGCAGTGGCGGCTCCGGTGGCGGCGGCGGCGGCAGCGGCGGTGGCGGCTGCACCGCGACGCTGTCCGCCGGGTCGCAGGGAAGCAACTGGTACAACCTCAACGTCTCGGTCGCCGGCTCCAGCACCTGGACAGTGACGATGGACCTCGCGGCCCCCGCGGTCGTCTACTCCACCTGGAACGTCAACGCCACCTATCCCAGCCAGTACGTGCTGAAGGCCACGCCCAACGGCAACGGCAACAACTGGGGTGTCACCATCTCACCCAACGGCCAATGGACCTGGCCCACGGTCTCCTGTAGTACCGGGTAGCCGCGGGCAACCCCTCGCCACCGTTGCTGGGACGGTAACGGAGTTCCCGTTAGTGCGGCGTCGATCAAGGTCGCTGAACTGCGGGAACTCCGTTAGGCCCTGGTGGCGTTCCACGGCGGCACCGTCACCGCCTGCCCTCGCGATGACGGCGGCCTGTCCGTCACGGTCACGATCCCTTCGGCCGCCCTGGCCAGTTGACGCAACCCGTTAGTTGCCATATTATCGCAACCAAACAGTTGCTACATCCTGGAGGGAATCGTGACGTTTCCTGATCGCATCGAGCGAACCGTCGAGATCGCTCACCCGCCGGCCAAGGTATGGGCGGCACTGACCACGGCCGAAGGGCTTAGCGCCTGGTTTGGCAAGGACGCGAAGATCGACCTGCGCCCGGGCGGCTCGGCCAGCATGAGGTGGGACGGCGGCCACACCGCCGACATGCGGGTGGAACGGGTGGAGGAGCCGACCGTGTTCGGCTTCACCTGGCACATCTACGGGCTGCCCGAGGACGACCCGCGCCGCACCTACGTCGAGTTCACGCTGGAGCCGGCCGGCGCCGGCACGCGGCTGACCATGGTCGAGTCCGGCTTCGCGCAGCTTCCCGAGAACGCCTACCGCACGGCGTACGACGGCAACGGTCAGGGGTGGGTGAGTGAGCTCGGCGAGCTTGTCGACTACCTCGATGCCGCAGCCTGACATCGAGGCCATCGCCGAACAGGTCTTCGTCGCCCTGGCCGACCCGAGCCGGCGCGCCATCCTGGCCGCGCTGGCCTCGGGGGGCCCGGCCACCGCCACGGACCTGGCCGGCCAGCTGCCGATCACTCGTCAGGCGGTCGCTAAGCACCTGGCGCTGCTGGCCGAGGCCGGCCTGGTGACGGCCGAGCCAGGGGAGCGGCGCCGGGTGCGGTACCGGCTGAGCTCGGCGCCGATGCGGGTGGCGCAGCAGTTCCTGGCCGCGCTCGCGCGTGACTGGGACGGCCAGCTCGGCGCGCTGAAGGATCACCTCGACCAGCATGCGGGCAAACCCCAGGAGGGCTGATGGTCAACGTGGCATCCCGGCGCCTGGTCGCGCCGCCGGTAGTGGTGGCGGCGACGCTCGGGCTCGCCGCCGCGTGCTGGGCGGTCGCAGCCTGGCTGATGGACGGCATGGACATGGGGATCGCGACCCGGCCAGGGCCGTTCGGGTTCTTCGCCGCGGCGTGGGTGACGATGATGGCGGCGATGATGCTGCCGGGCGCGGCGCCGGCGTTCGCCAGGCACGTCCGCCTCAGCGGTAAGGCGAGTGCCGCGCTGCCGTTCGCCGGGTACTACCTGGCCATCTGGGCGCTCGCGGGCGTCGTGGCCTACGCGCTGGACCGGCCGCACGGGTCGCTGGCCGCCGGCGCGGTGGTGATCGCGGCGGGTGTCTATGAGCTCACGCCGGTCAAGCGGCACTTCCGCCAGCGCTGCCGTGAGAATGCCGCCTCTGGACTGGGCTACGGGCTCTGCTGTGTCGGCTCGGGCATCGGGCTGATGGCGATGCTGGTGGCGCTGGACGTAATGAGCCTGTTCTGGATGGCGGTGGTCGCCCTCGTCTGCTGCGCCCAGAAGCTGCTGCCGGCGAAGGCCGCGATCGACGTTCCGCTGGCGCTGGCGATCTTCGGGCTCGGGCTCGTGATCGTCTGCGCGCCCTCGCTGGTTCCGGGCTTCGCCCCGCCAGCGATGTAACGACAAGAAAGCAGAAAGAAGGGACAGGCAATGACCAGTCACAACACGGGGACACGCGAGGAGTGGCTAGCCGCGCGGCTGGAGCTGCTCGAGGCGGAGAAGGAGCTGACCCGGCGCAGCGACGAGGTGGCCAGGCAGCGGCGGGAGCTGCCCTGGGTCCGGGTCGACAAGGACTACCGATTCGAGACCGACGGGGGGACGGCGTCGCTCGCCGGCCTGTTCCAGGGCCGCTCGCAGCTGCTCGTCTACCACTTCATGTTCGGGCCCGACTACACCGCCGGATGCCCGTCCTGCTCGGCGATCGCCGACGGGTTCAACGGGTCCGCCGTCCACCTCGCCAACCACGACGTCACGCTCTGCGCGGTGTCGCGGGCGCCGCTGGAGAAAATACAGGCCTACCGGCGGCGGATGGGCTGGGGCTTCCCGTGGGCATCCGCCTACGGCAGCGACTTCAACTTCGACTTCGGGGTGGCGCACACCAAGGAGGAGTGGGAAGCGGGCACCGTCGCGTACAACTTCGGCGAAGCGGACATGCGGCCTGCGGCCGGCCAGGAGGACGCCCTCGACGCCTTCACCCAGTCGATCGTCGGCACGGACTGGCAGACCTACCGGCGCGAAGGACCCGGCATGAGCGCCTTCGCGCTACAGGACGGCACTATCTACCACGCGTACTCGACGTACGCGCGCGGGCTTGACGGCCTGTGGGGCATGTACCAGTGGCTCGACCGCGCGCCGCTCGGCCGCAACGAGAACAGCTTCTGGTGGCGCCGCCACGACGAGTACGACAGCCAGTGAGCGGCCCGCCCGCGGGGTAACCGGCAGGGGCCGCAGCCCCTGTTCATCCTGGAGAAGCCACTGTCACCGCGCTGCCGTTCAAGCCGGACCACCGCCGGGTGGATGTCGCCTTGCTCTAGGCAGGGATGGCGCGCAGCTCGGCAGCGAGGCTGTCCAGGCCGACCGGGCCGAGGCTGAGCGCGGCCGTGTGCCAGCGTTTCAAGTCGAATCCAGGGCGCCGCGCGGCGTCCGCCCGGGCCGCGAGCCAGGCGCGTTCGCCGAGCTTGTAGGCGATCGCCTGGGCCGGCCAGCCGAAGTAGCGCACCACCTCGGCGTGCACCCGGCCCGGCTCGGCGCGGCCTCGCTCGCGCAGCACCTGGCACGCCTTCTCGAAGCTCCACCGGGACCCGTCCGGCAGCGGCAGGTCCAGGTGCACGCCGATGTCGATGACCACCCGGGCGGCTCGCAACGCCGATGCGGCGAGCATGCCCAGCCGCGTGCCGGGCTCGTCGAACCAGCCGAGCTCGTCGGCCAGCCGCTCGGCGTACAGGGCCCAGCCCTCGCCGTGCCCGCTGATGAAGGTGCACTTCGCGTACCGGGACAGCGAATCTCCCGCTGTCGCCGCCGCGCCCACCTGCAGGTGGTGACCGGGCACGCCTTCGTGGAATACCGTCGTCAGCTCGTCCCAGGTGTTGAACCGGTCCCGGTCGCGAACCGGCCACCAGGTGCGTCCTGGCCTGGACAAGTCCTCGGTGGGCGGTGTGTAGTACGCGGCCCCCGAGGTAGAGCTGCGTGCCAGCACGACGTCAATGGCGCGCAGCGGCGGCGCGATGTCGAAGTGCACCCCGTCCAGTGCCGCGACCGCACGGGCATGCCGCTCCTTGAGCCAGTCCAGGTACGCGTCTTCGCCGTCCACGTAGGCGGATTCATCCAGGATGGCCGTCGCCTCGTCGACCGAGGCGCCGTGGCGGACCCGGCCCGCTTCCGCGGCCATCTCGGCCTCGATCCGCGCGAGTTCCGCCCAGCCCCACTCGTAGGCTTCCCTGGGGTCGATGTCCGCGCCCAGGGTCAGCCGGGCCGCGATCGCGTACCGTTCGGCGCCGACCGCGTCCGTTTCCTTCGCCCGCGGCGCGTAGCTTTCCCGCAGGTAGCGGGCAGTCTCGGCGTAGCCGGCGTGCGCGGCACCCGCCGCCGCGGCGAGCTCGGCTGCCAGCGGCCCGGCACCGTAGCCGGCCACCAGCGCGTCGTGAGTTCCCGCCGCGTACTTGTCGGCCTGGATCGCTCCCTCGACCGCCTGACGCCGCGCGGCGGGCAGGCCCCGCGCCAGGCCTTCGTCCAGGCTGGTGCGCCAGCCGGCGAACATCTCAGGGATGGCCCGCAGCCGTGCGGCGATGTTCCGCCAGTCCTCGTCACTCCCGCGGGGGAGCAGGTCCACGCTGTCGCGGACGTTGCTGAGGAGGCCGAACGGGGTGCGCAGGTTACGCAGCGGCTCACCCGCGTCATACAGGGCCAGCTGGGCCTCCAGTCGCTCGCGGAGATGCGCGGCGGCCAGCCGGTCGCGCTCGGACGTGACCTGCACGCCGCCGAGCTCGGCCAAGGTGCCGGACATCAGGTCCGCCCAGGCCTCTAGACCGCTGGGGCTGTAGTCGGTGGCGGCGCCGAAGGGCTCGGCGAGGGAACCGCCGATTCCGACCGGATCGAGCGCCGCCCACCGCGTGACGAAGTCATCGCAAAACCGGAACATTGGCGTCATAGGTAAACACCCTAGGCGCACCTGAGGCTTTCGAAGCCTCCGGTCAGGCCAGCGCGGTGACCACCGCGACCACGGCTACCAGCGCGATGAGCATGTACAGCAGGTAGGCGTCCAAGCGGCCGGACTGGAGCCGTTTCGCACACGCCACCGCGACGCCGAATACCCGGATGACCGGGCGGTACAGCCATGTCTCGACGACTTCGACCACGTCGGAGGCGTACCGCAAGTGCGGCACCTGGTCCCCGTCGCCGACGCCGTCGCCATCGGGCACGACCTCCACCACCTCGGCTTGCGTGTGCAGCACGCTCGCCAGCACCCGCCGCGTCGGGTTGGCGTAACCGAACGCGGTGTAGGAGTTCGGGCCCGCCACGCCCATCGTCGCCGAACGCCACGCGGGAACCCGCCGCACCCGCAGTAGCCGCCGCCCGGACATGCCGAGCGCGAGCAGGCCGACGAGCCCGAGCATCACCGGAAGCTCCACCCACAGCCAGGACGGCGACAGGATCGAGAACCCGGCGAACACCGGCTGCAGCACCCACGGCGACTTCAGCGCGCCCATCGTCAGCGCGCCGGGCACGGCCGGGGACAGCCCGGCGGCGATCACCCGTATCTCCAGCGGCGTCAGCGCCGCCAGCGCCAGCGGGCAGGCGGACAGCAACGCGATCGCCACCCGCCCTGTCCAGCCATAGTCGCCCCCGCGAGTTCCGCTACCACCAGGCCCGAGCACGACCATCCCGACCAGTCGCACGAACGTCACCCCGGCGAAGCCGATGGTCAGCGCCACCGCGGCCCCGGCCAGCGCCAGCGTCAGCCGCCCGGCGAGCGCGGTCACCCGGAACTGCTGCATCAGCGACTCGAGCAGGAACCACTCGGACACGAACCCCGCCGTCGGCGGCAGTCCGGCCAGCGTCACGGACCCCACGGCGAGGCCAACGCCGCTCCACGGCGCCCGGTGCCCCGCGCCGCGCAGTGCCTCCAGGT
>NZ_JBARCR010001095.1:0-2641 GCF_049794275.1 Trebonia sp. | reverse complement strand
CCTGGTGGCGATCACGGCGGCCAGCCCGGCGAGCGCCGCCACGGCGAGCGCGCCGGCCAGCGGGACGAGGTCGGCGCCGGACACGCCGACCACCTGCTGGCTCAGCGGCTTAGGCGGGGTGAAGACGGCCTCGGCCCAGCGTTCCCTGACCGCGAGCAGGATCAGGCCCGCGCCGACCGCGCCCGCCAGGAGCGTGAGGCCGTATTCACGGCGAACCGGGATCGCGCGCACGCCGCTCAGCCGCCCGCGGCCTGGGCGGAGCCGACGGCCAGGCCGGGTCGTTCGCCGGTGACGGCGGGGAGCAGGTCCGCGTCGAAGCAGGTCCGGTTGCCGGTGTGGCAGGCGGCGCCGACCTGGTCCACCTTGACCAGGATCGCGTCGGCGTCGCAGTCGAGCGCCACGGACTTCACGAACTGAAGGTGGCCCGAGGTCTCGCCCTTGACCCAGTACTCCTGGCGGCTGCGCGACCAGTAGGTGCAGCGGCCGGTGGTCAGCGTGCGGTGCAGCGCCTCGTCGTCCATCCAGCCGAGCATCAGCACCTCGCCGGTGTCGTACTGCTGCGCGATCGCCGCCATCAGGCCATGGGAATCCCGCTTCAGCCGCGCGGCTATCTCCGGGTCAAGCCGCGACGGGCGGACGGCTGCTGTCATCATCGACCTCCTCACTCCCGGTGCCATGAGGCACCGCTACAGCCTACGATCTCCAGGTGAGCAACTCGCGGGATGAACGCCTGGCGCTAGCCGCGCTGCTTGAGGAGACCGGCCCGGAAGCCGCTACTCTCTGCACGGGCTGGCTGACCGGTGACCTGGCGGCGCACCTGGTGCTGCGGGAGCGCCGCCCCGACGCGGCCGCCGGGGTGATGGGCGGGCCGATCGCCCCGTACACCGCTCGCGTACAGCGGCACTACCTGCGAAAATACACCTTCGATGAGCTGGTCGCCCTGTTCAGGAACGGCCCGCCGCGGCTGTCGCCTTTCGCGCTGCCCGGCGCCGACGAGCAGGCGAACACGGTGGAGTACTTCGTCCATCACGAGGATGTCAGGCGCGCCCAGCCGGACTGGCAGCCGCGGGCGATCAGCGACGGGCTGTCCGACGCCCTGTGGCGCCGGGTGAAGGGCGCCAAGTTCTTCCTGCGCAAGTCACCGGTCGGTGTCGAGCTGGCCAGGGATGACGGCGATAACCGGACCGGGCCGTACCGGGTCACGGTGAAGAACGCGACGCCCACCGTCACCGTCATCGGCACGCCGGCCGAGCTGACGATGTGGGCGATGGGCCGGACCAGCGCGGCGCACGTCCGGTTCGACGGCACCGGGGAAGCGGTCGCCGCGCTGAAGGCGTGGCGGAGCTAGCCGTCAGCGCCGCCTATCGGGGCCGGCCGTCAGGTGCCCATCTCCCGCTTCAGCCGCGCGAGCTCGTCTTCGACGTCCTCGTGACGCGCGGGCTGGGAAGTCACCGGGGGAACGACGAGCTCTCGGGTGGCCGGCTCGGGGTCGCGCCGCACCCGGCGCTCTTCCGGCTCCTGCGTGGCCTTGACCTGGCGACGGCGCCGCGCCCCCACGATCTTGTAGGCGACGTATCCGCCGCCCGCGACGATGGCGACGAACGCGATCGCGGTCAGCAGGCCGAGCAGCAGATGGACCACGGAATCGAGGACGAAGAAAATGACGATCCCGCCGATCACGACGGCGCCGACCTTCAGCCAGTTCATCCCGGCGCCCCCCTTTCTCTGGGTCAGTTTCGATAATAGTCAGAAGTCCGGGTAGACGAGCCAACGGCGACCGCATAGCCACGCCGGAGGGTGGAAGGATCTTAGGTATGCAGGCATTCGGTATCGACATCGGCGGCAGCGGCATCAAGGGGGCCCCGGTCGACGTGGCCAGCGGCAGGCTGCTGGCCGAACGCAAGAAGATCCTCACCCCGCACCCCTCCACGCCCGAGGCGGTGGCGGACGTGGTGCGGGAAGTCGCGAGGTCGTTCGGCTGGAAGGGTGCTACCGGCATCACCTTCCCCGGAGTCGTGAGCGGCGGAACGATCCGGACGGCCGCGAACGTCGACAAGTCCTGGATCGGGACGGACGCGGCGCGGCTGTTCGGCACGGCCATCGGCGGCGACGTGACGGTGCTGAACGACGCGGACGCGGCGGGCATCGCGGAAATGATGTTCGGCGCGGGCAAGGGCGAGCGCGGCACGGTGCTGATGCTGACGTTCGGCACCGGGATCGGCAGCGCGCTGTTCACCGGCGGCCTGCTGGTCCCGAACACCGAGTTCGGCCACCTCGAGATCCGCGGCAAGGACGCGGAGTCGCGCGCCTCCGAGCGCGGGAAGACGGAGCACGAGTGGGGCTGGAAGGAATGGGCGCAGCGCGTCTCCGAGTACATCCAGCATGTCGAGGCGCTGCTGTCGCCTGACCTCATCATCGTGGGCGGCGGGATCAGCAAGGAAGCAGAGAAGTGGGTGCCGCTGCTGGAGGGCGTGCAGGCCAGGATCGTGCCTGCCGCGCTGCACAACGACGCCGGCATCGTCGGCGCCGCGGTGGCCGCCACCGGCATGGCCACCACCAGGACGACCCACGCAGGGGCGGAGGCGTCCGTGGCGGCCGCGGGGGCGGCCGTCGGCGGGGAGTAGTCGGCGGGGAGTAGAGC
>NZ_JBARCR010001094.1:0-4730 GCF_049794275.1 Trebonia sp. | reverse complement strand
CCGCACAGGGCCACGCCCACTCCCGCCGCCGCGAGGCGCCGGTTCCCCAGGGGGAAACCACGGGCCCGTTCCGGATAATCGAAAACAGTGTCCTGCGCCATCGGAAAGTCGGGCACTATCGGCAGGTCCGCGGTGATCGGACCGCTCGTGCGCATCGTCCGCGCGTCCATGATCACCTGCGCGCGGTCGGCGACGTGCCGCGCCGAGTCCGGGCGGTCCGCGGGGTCCTTCGCCAGCATCGCGAACACCAGGTCGGCGACCGGCCTCGGCACGTCGGGGGGCAGCGGCGGGACCGGGTCGTGCTTGTGCATGATCGCGATCGCCAGCGGCTGCTCCGCGATGAACGGCGGCTGCCCGGCCAGGCATTCGAACGCCACGACGCCGAGCGAGTAGATGTCCGACGCGCCGGTCACGGTCGCGCCGGTCGCCTGCTCGGGCGAGACGTACAGCGCGGTGCCCATCACGATGCCGGTGGCGGTCAGGTTCGCGTCCAGCGAGGCACGGGCCTTGGCGATGCCGAAGTCGGTGATCTTCGTAGTGCCGTCGGCGGTGATCAGCAGGTTGCCAGGCTTGATGTCCCGGTGCACGATGCCCGCCTGGTGCGCCACGTCCAGGGCACGGGCCGCCTGCGCGACGATGTCCATCGTCACGTCGGCGGGCAGCCGGCCTTCCCGTTCCAGGATCGTGGACAGCGGCTCGCCGTTCACCAGCTCCATGACCAGGTACGGGCCGCCGAGCGGGCTGGTCTCGCCGTAGTCGAAGACCCGCGCGATGCCAGGGTGGGACAGCGCCGCGGCGTACCGGGCCTCGGCACGGAACCTGGCGCGGAACTGCTCGTCGCTGGCGTGCGCGGCGGCGAGCAGTTTGATGGCGACCGGGCGCCCGAGGATCTGGTCGGTGCCCCGCCAGACCTCGCCCATGCCGCCAGCAGCGATCCGCTCGATCAGCTCGTAACGGCCGTCGAGAACGTACTCGGTCACTGTATCCCCAGGGTAGCCAGGTAAGCCTTGATGACCGCGACAGCGACCGGCGCCGCGGCTTGAGCACCGTAACCGGCGCCCTGGAGTATGACGCCGACAGCTATCTTCGGGTTGTCGGCTGGCGCGAATGCGGTAAAAACAGCGTCCGGGTTAGGGCTGGCGCCGTTGAGCGCATTCTGCGCGGTACCGGTCTTGCCGGCGATCACGATGCCGCCCTCGTTGTTCGCGTTGAACGCGAACCCGGTACCCTGCGGCTGCTGCGTCACTGCCTCCATCATCTGCTTCACGTTATTAGCAACGGCCGGGCTGACCGCCTGGCTCAACTGCTTCGGCTGGGTCGAGTCGACGACCGACAGGTCGGAGGCGGTGACCTGCTGGATCAGGTAGGGCGTCATCAGCGTGCCGCCGTTGGCGACCGCGGCCGAGAACATCGCCTCCTGCAGCGGCGTCACGGTGTCGTCGAACTGGCCGATCGCGGAGAACGCGGTCAGTGGCAGGCTCGGCGGGGTGATGTACTGGCTGGGCGCCACCGTGACGCCAGGGATGCCGAGGTTGGCGTCGTTCATGCCGAACGCGTCGGCCTGGTTCTTCAGCGCCCCGCCGCCGAGGTCCATGCCGAGGTTGCCGAACGTGGTGTCGCAGGACTGGGAGAACGCCCACAGGATCGTGGTCTGGCCGGTGGCCCCGGCGTTGCCGCAGACCTCGTTGTTGTCGTTGTGCAGCTTGTTGGTCGTCTGCGGCAGCGTCAGCACCTGCGGGGAGTCGACCATGCTGTTCGGGTTGCGGGTCGCGCCCGCCGCGAACCACGCTGAACTTGTCACGATTTTAAAGGTCGAGCCTGGCGGCAGGGTGGTCTGGGTGGCGTTGTTCAGCAGCGGGCTCGGCTTCTGCCTGAGCAGCTGCTCGTCGTACTTGTTCAGCGCGGTGCCGTTGTGCGTGGCCAGCTTGCTCGGGTCATAGCTCGGGAAGGAGGCCATCGCCAGGATCGCGCCGGTGCTCGGGTTGAGCGCGACCACGCCGCCCACCCGGCCGGTGTTCTGCAGGACGCTTTGCAGGCCCTGATAGGCGGCCAGCTGCGCCTTGGAGCTGATCGTGACCTGGACCGTGGCGCCCTTCTGCGGCTTGTTCGTGATCATGTCGATGAAGTTGCGGAACGCCAGCTGCGACCCGGTGCCGGACAGCAGCGAGTCCTCCGCGTGCTCGACGCCGGTCGAGCTGTAGATCGAGTCGTAGCCCGTGATCGGCGCGTAGACCGGGCCGTTGGCGTAGGTGCGCAGGTACTTGTAGATGTCGTTCGACGGCGTCGTGCTCGCGATCTGCACGCCGTCGGCGGTCTCGATGTTGCCGCGCTGGTACTGGTTATCGGCCGAGACCGCCCGGACGTTGAATGGCCTGGCCGCCAGGCTCGAGGTCTCGAATCCCTGCAGGTAGTTCACGTTGATGAGAAGCAGCAGGAACATCGCCAGGATGGCGATGGAGATTCTCTTCAGCGCGCGGTTCACTTCAGCGACACCACCTGAGTCAGTCCCTCTTCCTGGATCGGCCGTGGCGGCGGGCGGCGCGCGGTGTCGCTCAGCCGGGCCAGCACGCCGACGAGTATCCAGCTAGCGACGAGGCTCGAGCCGCCCTGGGAGAGGAACGGGGTGGTGATCCCGGTCAGCGGGATCAGCCGGGTGACGCCGCCGACGATCACGAAGATCTGCAGGGCGAGCATGAACGACAAGCCGCCGGCGAGCAGCTTCGAATAGGGGTCCTTGATCATGAACGCGATCCGCAGTCCGCGCTGCACGAGCAGGCCGTAGATCAGCAGCAGCGCCATCACCCCGGCCAGGCCGAGCTCCTCGCCGAAGCCGCTGAAGATGAAGTCGCTTTGCACCAGCGGCGTGAAGTACGGCTGGCCGTTGCCGAGACCCCGGCCGAGCAGGCCGCCGCTGGCCATCCCGTACAGGCCCTGAGCCGTCTGGTACGCGGGCTGGGTGCCGTCGATCAGGTTCTGCGTGCTGAACGGGTGCAGCCAGACGCTGAACCGGGTGTGCACGTGGGAAAACAGCTCGGCGGCGGCGAACGCGCCGACGACGAACGCGGTGAACCCGATGAGCAGCCACGAGGTCCGCGACGTCGCGATGTAGATCATCGCCACGAACATGCCCATGAACACCGCGCTGGTGCCGATGTCGCTTTCGAAGACGAGCAGCAGCAGGGCGACCAGCCAGACCGACGCGATGGGGCCGAGGTCGCGGCCCCGGGGCAGGTCGACGCCGAGCACCCGCTTCCCGGCCAGCGACAGGACGTCGCGCTTGGCTACCAGGTAGCCCGCGAAGCTCGCCGCGAGCGCCAGCTTGGCGAACTCCTCGGGCTGGATGCTGCCGAGGCCCGGGATGGCGATCTGGATCTTGGCGCCGGTACCCGGCACTCCGCTGATGCTGGTCGGCAGGAACGCGGGCAGCGCGATGAGCACGACCCCGATGAGGCCGAGCAGGTAGGTGTAGCGCTGCAGTACCCGCGGTTCCCTGACGAACACCAGGAAGGCCACGAAGCAGCCGATGCCGATCACCGTGTAGACGATCTGCAGGATCACCGCCGACGAGCTCAGCGTGGTGATCGGTATGGGGTTTCCCTGGATATTGGTCGGGCCGGGGTTGCCGTTGCGGCCCGCCTCGTGGAGCCGGTAGATCATCACGAGACCTAGCCCGTTGAGCAGCGCGCCAAGCGGCAGCAGTAGCGGGTCGGCGTACGGCGCCCAGCGGCGGACCGCCAGGTGGGCGCCGAGGACGGTCACGATGAACGCGATCATGTACTCGGCGATGGTGGACGCGTGCTGACCCTTGAGGCTCAAGGCCGTGCTGGTGAAGGCGAACGCGACAAGGCCGAACGCGAACACGAGCATGCTCAGCTCGGTGCGCCTGCGGCTTGCCGTGATCTCCTCTTGCGGCTGGCCGCCGAGCGCCGGGGACGGCATCGTTAGGCTGCTCACCCGGCTGCCTTCGTCGTGCTCTGGGACGGCCTGGGCGACGCGGTCGACGTGCTCCGCGCGCTGGGCGCGGTCGACGGCTTGGTCACCTGCTGCTGGCCGGCGGACAGCGCGGTCGCCGGGATGCCGAACGCGGACGCGGACGCGCACTCGGTGATGTCAGGCGTGGCCGGCTGCAGGCCGGGATTGTTCTTCGGCGGTGTCTTGGTCTGCTTCGCCTTGTACAACGCCAGTTCTTGCTGGTACCGCTGATACGCGGAGTTCCAGGTGACCAGCTCCTGCCACTTCTGCTGGCACGAGGTGACCCCGCTCTGGATCTGGCCGACGAGGGATTGCGCCGCGGTCAGGCTGCTCTCGGTGATCGTCTGGTGGATCATGGCCTGGTCGCTCGGCACCACCTGGGCGACCGGCAGGTTGTCGTAGCGCTGGACGGGGCTGGACAGGCTGATCCCGGCGAGGTTCTGGTTGACCCCGCGGAAGATCGCCACGTTGCCGTTCTGGACGCCGATGAAATACTGCCCCTGGATGTACCGCCAGCCGCCGTACAGGCCGCCGAGGATGAACAGCACAAGCACGACCAGGAGCGTCGTGACGATCGGCCAGCGCCGGCGGCCGTCGTGCTGCGGCGCGTAGTCGTCATCGTCGTCGAGCCGGTGCCGCCTCGCCCGGTGGCTGTGCCGCCCGGTGCCAACGGCGGGTTCGTCGGTCAGCTGGCCGGCCTGCCCGGGCGCCCCGGTCGCGGCGAGGCCCTGCGCTTGCCCGGCAGGGCTGTGGAAACC
>NZ_JBARCR010001093.1:0-1854 GCF_049794275.1 Trebonia sp. | reverse complement strand
TCGCCGGCCAGTCCGCCGCGCAGGTTTCCGCGTACCTGAACCAGTTCGCCGCCCGCGGCGAGCCGTTCAGGCTCGCGCTGCACGGCGACCCGGCGCTGACCGCCGCGTGGCGCCCGCTCGTCATCACCACCCGCCAGTCCAGCGGCGTGGTGCCGGCCGGAGCGGCCGTCATGCTCGTCGGCCGCTCGCCGGGCACCATCGCCAGCCACGTGCGCGGCCTCGTGTTCGCCGAGCTGATCACCGGCGGCGTGCTGCTCGCCCTGCTCGCCATCTGCGGCAGCTGGCTGATCGGCCGGGGCCTCGCCCCGCTTGACCGGATGGCGAGCACGGCCGACATGATCACGAGCAGCGGCGACCTGGCGGCGCGAATGCCGGAGGCGAGCAGCCGTCAGGAGACCGGCAGGCTCGCGGGGGCGATCAACACGATGCTCGACCGCATCCAGCAGGCCTTCGGCGCCCGGCTGCAGTCAGAACAGAAGGTGCGCCAGTTCGCCGCCGACGCCTCCCACGAGCTGCGCACCCCGCTGACCACGATCCGCGGGTACGCCGAGCTGTACCGGCAGGGCGCGTTCGGCCCCGCAGAGCTGCCGAACGCGATGCGGCGCATCGAGCAGGAAGCCGACCGGATGAGCATGCTCGTGGCAGAACTGCTCGAGCTGGCCCGCCTCGACCGCATGTCCTCCCTCGACCTGACCGAGACCGACCTCGCCCTGCTGGCCAGGGATGCGGTGGCCGACGCGCGAGCGGTCGAGCCCGAGCGCGAGGTGCGGGCGCAGGTTCCGCCGAGCCTGGTGGTCACCGCCGACGAGTCGCGGATCCGCCAGGTGCTCGCGAACCTGCTGGGCAACGTCCGCGCGCACACCCCGGCGGGCACCGCCGCCACTGTCCGCCTCTACCCGGACGGCGACGGCGCGGTGCTCGAGGTCAGCGACAACGGTCCCGGCATGTCCGAGCAGGACGCGTCACGGGCCTTCGACCGCTTCCACCGCGGCGGCCGCGGCGACGGCGTCACCGGCGGCCGCCGGTTCGGGCACGACGGTGCCGAGGCCACGGGAAGCGGCCTCGGCCTGTCCATCGTCCAGGCGATCGCGGCCGCGCACGGCGGCCAGGCGAGGCTGCGGTCCGCGCCCGGCGCGGGAACGACTGTCCAGCTGTGGATTCCCGTCAAGAATCCACATCAGTTATCCGGAACGGGCCCGTTTCTTCGCCCCGCCGGCCAGCCGGTTCCGGCGCTCGCCGGGGCGGGTGGTGGACAATGACACGGTGGCTTCGGATTCCTCGCGGCCGGTGACCCTGGCCGAGCTGGTGGCGACACTGTCGCTGGTGGCGGACCTCGGCATGGGCCGACCCATGGAACGGGTGCTGCGCCAGACCGTGGTGGCCATGCGGCTGGGGACGGCGGCCGGGATGGATCAGGCTGCCTGCCTGTCCGCGTACTACACGTCGCTGCTGACGTGGGTCGGCTGCGCCGTCGACACGGCCGAGGTGGCGGCGCTCTTCGGCGACGAAACGGAGTTGTACGCCGACAGCCACGACGGGGATCTCGGGGGCATCAGCCTGGCCGTCTTCGTCGCCCGTCATCTCGGCCGGGGCACATCGGGTTTTCATCGCGTCGGGCTGGTCGGGAAGTTCCTGGCGTCCGCGGGCCGGTCGGTGCAGCAGGTGATGACGGTGCATTGCCAGGAGGCGAGCGATCTCGCCGGCTGGCTGGAACTCGGCCCTGCGGTGTGCGAGCCGCTGCTGCAGGCCTTCGAACGGTGGGACGGGCGGGGCGTGCCCGGGCTGGCGGGCGCCGATGACCTGGCACCCGCGATCCGCCTGGTCCACCTGGCCGACGTCGTCGAGGCATTCCAC
>NZ_JBARCR010001092.1:0-2686 GCF_049794275.1 Trebonia sp. | reverse complement strand
GGACTGCCTGAGGCGCCATGGCCGCCGGCGCCGCCAGTCGGCGCCAGGGCCGGGCGCGACCCCAGGGACGGTACCGCTCCTGCCGACCCCGCCGACGAGCACTACGTGCCGCCGCCGCCCCCGCCGCTGCCCAGGCTGGACCCCATCACCAAGGGCGCCTGGCTGGCGCTATTCGGCGGACCCCTCTACCTGCTCATCGCCACCGCTGTCGGCGGCAGTCTCTCCGGGCTCGCCGTCTTCCTCTGCGTGGCCGCCTTTGTCGGCGGGTTCGCTATCCTCGTCCTCCGCATGGACAACGGCGGCGGCCCACGTGACTCTGGGCCCGACGACGGGGCCATCGTCTGACGCGGCGCCAGGGGTGCTCGGAGTGGCCGGAGTGTCCGCGCCCGGGGCGTTAGGGCTGCCCGGGGCACCCGGGGGCCGCTGTGGATTCCGCACGGCGGCCTCGAACAGGCTGAACGCGTCCTTGGTGAAGCCCGCGAGCACGTCCCCGACCCCCGCTAGCTGGGAGCCGAGGTCGGGGGTGGCAGTGCCGCCGCCATCCCGGTACCTGCGGGCCGCCCGGCAGATCGGGCACCACTGGCACTCCGGCGGCTCGTCCCCCGGCGGTTCCGTGGTGGCGGTCTCCCACACGCTGGCGTGCTTATTCGCGCTGGCGCCGCCGCCGAGCGTGGTCCTCACCCTGGTGGCCACCTCGCGGCTCAGGCTGCGCGCCCCCGCCTTCATCAGCCATCGCTGGAAGTCGCCGAGAGGGTCACGTGCTGGCTGGCTCATGCCTGTAACGCTACCCCTACAGCTGCACCACATACGGCACGCGCGTGGCGCGGAAATGGCCGACGTTGACGCACTCGGTGCGGCCGACTCGCACCCGCTGGACGAGCGGGTTGTGCACGTGGCCGAAGAACGCGTACCGCGGCTGCGTCTGGCGGATCACCTCAAGCAGCGCCTGGCTGCCCGTCTCCATCCGCCGGGCGACCGTGTCGTAGAGCAGTTCGGGGACGGCGGGCGGGATATGCGTGCACAGCACGTCGACCGGCCCCACGGCGTCGAGCTTGGCGGCGAACTCCGCCGCGGGGATCTCGTTCGGCGTCCGGTACGGGGAGATCAGCCCGGCGCCGGCGAACCCGAAGGTGAGACCGCCCACCTCCACCCTGCCGCCGTCCACGACGTGGTGGCCGGGCTTCAGGTACCCGTTCCACATCCGCGGCACGTCGACGTTGCCGTACGTCAGGTAGGCGGGCTCGGCCAGCGCCCCGAACAGCGCGGCGTACTGCCGCCTGATGGCCTGCTCGGTGAGCGTGCGCAGGTCGGCACCGCGGTCGGCGGTCAGCCGCGCCGCGATGCCCGTGGTCAGCTGCCTGGCCTCGTCGAACCGGCGCGCGGTGCGCAGGTCGATGTACTCCCTGGCGTGCTCGGCGCCGTACAGCTCGGCGAAGATGCCCTGGGTGTGGTCCGCGTAGTCAAGGAAGAGCAGCATGTCGCCCAGGCAGATCAGCATGTCGGCGCCGTCCCCCGCGGCGGCCAGGGCGTCGGCCGAGCCGTGAACGTCGCTCACCACATGGACCCTCATGAGATTACGATAAAAGCTACCGGCTAGTAGGAACACTCGGCGCCGGCGGTGGCTAGGCTTTATAGCGTTCGTGGTCCAATGGGGGACGACGAAAGGGAGAGGTCGTGCGCGAGTACAGCATTCCCGCTCTGGCGGACATCCCCACCTCGGCGAACCTAGCCGACGTGGTCACCCGGCGCGCCGCGGAGCAGCCGCGGGCCGTGGCACTGCGCCGCAAGGCCGCCGACGGGAGCTGGGAGGACATCAGCTGCGTCCAGTTCAGGGACGAGGTGCACGCGCTCGCCAAGGGACTGATCGCGGCCGGCGTCTCCCCCGGCGACCGGGTGGCGATCATGTCGCACACCAGGTACGAGTGGACGCTCGTCGACTACGCCACCTGGACCGCCGGCGCGGTCGTGGTGCCCATCTACGAGACCGACTCCGCCGAACAGGCCGAATGGGTACTGTCCAACTCCGCGGCCCGGGTCGTGATCGTGGAGACCGACGCGTTCGAGGACATGATCACGCACGCGCGGGAGCGGCTTCCCGCGCTCGAGCACCTGTGGCGCATCTCCCCCGACCTCGGCAAGCTCGTGGCGGGCGGGACCGGCGTGAGCGACGAGACCCTCGCCGAGCGCGCCGGCGCCGCCAAGGCCGCGGACCTCGCGACCCTCATCTACACCTCGGGCACCACCGGCCGCCCCAAGGGCTGCGAGCTCAGCCACGAGAACCTGCTCGCCGACGTGCGCAACGCGTTCATGGGGCCGCTCGCCGCGATCCACGAGACGTCCGAGGCGAGCACGCTGCTGTTCCTGCCGCTCGCGCACGTCTTCGCGCGGATCATCGAGGTGGGCTGCCTGGAGGCCGGCATCATCCTCGGGCACTGCTCCGACATGAACAACCTGCTGCCCGACCTGGCCTCGTTCCAGCCCACCTTCGTGCTCGCCGTGCCGCGGGTGTTCGAGAAGGTCTACAACGGCGCCGAGCAGCGAGCCGCCGGCGAGGGCAAGGGCAAGATCTTCGCGCGCGCCGCGCGGGCGGCGGTGGCTTACAGCGAGGCGCTCGACGCGCCCGGCAAACCGCGCTTCGCGCTGCGCGCCGAGCATGCCCTGTTCGACCGCCTGGTCTACGGCAGGC
>NZ_JBARCR010001091.1:0-3865 GCF_049794275.1 Trebonia sp. | reverse complement strand
GTCCGTCGGCGGCGGAAACGACGTGGTCCGCAGAGGTCCGCTGGACCGGTGCGTTCCGCAGCGAGGCAGCGGTACGAGGGTTCGCGCCGATCACCTCCGACGAACCTGCGGCACTCGGCGGTACGGACCGCGCCCCGAACCCGGTTGAGCAACTGCTCAGCTCCCTGGGCAACTGCCTCGCAGTCGGTTACGCCGCCAACGCCTCGGTGGCAGGCGTCGAGATCCGCGACTTGCGGATTACCCTCGATGGCGACATCGACCTGAACACCTTCCTCGGCCTTGCCGATGGGCACGCGGGATTCTCCGCGATTCGGGTCGTCGTCCACCTCGACACCGATGCCGATGAGGCCACGGTGGCCGAACTGCACCGGAAGGTAGCAGCCACCTCACCCGTTGGACAAACCCTGAGCAAGGCGATTCCCGTCGAGATCACTCATCAGTGATGGCATCAGGCGAGCGCGGTCACCACACAGGCGGGCCGGACTGAAGGCATCTGGCGACCGTCACGACCGACATGAACAGCAGATACACGTAGGTCTCTACCACCTCCACGACATCGGAGGCGCAGCGTGACCACCCGGTGGATCGGGTCATCCACGCTCGCGGGCAGTGACAGCACCGGGGGAAGCGTCGCCACCAGCCCGCGGCCGATGTCGCCCGCGCAGTGGTAGGCGCCGCACAGGAACACCGCGCCGCCGGGATTCGACAGGGCGTCGTCGTCGGCGGACAGCGAGCGGAACTTACCCGGCAGGACGCAGCGGGCGCCCGGTTCGTGGGCGATGAAGTGATCGGGCCCGTCCCGGACCAGGGCCAGGTCGCCGGGCATCAGTTCCAGGGGATCGCCGCCGTGACCGGTCCACAGCCAACCTCGACCCGATCACTGTCTTCGACGCGCTCGGCTGGCCGCCTCGCTGAACTCGTGAAACACCGTCCCGTTCGGTATTAAAGAGATTTTTATCCCGAACGGGACGGTGGTGACTGCACCTGGCCGACAGCCTGCTTGCAGTCGGTTTGCCGGATGTGCGGGTTCCTGGCCGGCACCGGGCCATGCCCAACCCGCACCGTACGGTCGTGCCGCAAGCAGCAGTACCGAAAGCCGCTGACGCGTGGCCGGCCGAGCGTGATCCCGGCTCGGCTACGTACCGGATCCAGGTCCGCCTGGCCCGGGGTGCGTTGCGCCCGCTGCTGCGCATGGGAATCGACATCGACCGCTGGTCCTCATCGTCCACCGCCCTCGAGCTGATCCCCGGCGGGCACGTCCGGCCCACCACGGCGCCTACTTCCGCGCTGGCCATCTTCTGCTCGACTCGCTGACCCGCCATCTGCTGCAGCCGTCGCCTCCAGAACAGGTCCGGGATAGTGCGAGCCGACCACCCGCGCCTGTCGGTGCCGGGCGTCCTTAATCCCGCCTCGCGCCGCCCTCGCCAGCCCGGTAGCCGCCTTCCGAAGGCGGTCATCATGCTCCATGCCGTGGGCCATCGCGGCCGCCGCGACTGCAGGTAGCGCGAGGAGCGGTCCCGCTTGGCGCCGAGTCCGTCGGCGAGCTGTCGCTTGGCGGTGCCGCTCGAAGGTCTCACCGCGCCTGATCTCGCCTGTCAGCAGCGCTGACGGCTGCCGTAGCATGACACACTACTGCGGCTGACAAGGAGGATGGGATGAGCGATCCGCTGGACGTGCATCGGATCCTGGAGCATTGCATGCAGACCATCGAGGCTGGCCGCGAGGCGATGGCTCATGACATGTACGACGCGGCCATGCGGCTGGGCGCTGCCGAGATGATGCTGGCCAGCGCCAGCCATGCCGTTCATAAGCACGCAGCTGCGCTGCCGCAAGTGCAGACCCAACCAGGCAGCGTCGCAGAGCAAGGCGGCGAAGGTGCGTAAGGCATCCGGGTCCGTACCGGACAGCGGCCACGGCACGAGCTAGTGCCTGTCCGTTGAGGCTGATTGGGGCGTTCTTGGCAGACCGGTGGCTGATAACTGTGACGCGCGGCAAGCGCCCCTCCCAGCAGGTCAGGCCGTTTCCACAGGAGCAACGGCATCGACGTTCCCAGCAGCCGGCTATTTGCCTGGGTCACCCGATGTCGCGCGACGCGCTGGTCAGCAGCCGCCACACGCCGGTGTCGCCGAGGAACTTGAAGCGCCGCCGCATGTCCGTGGCCGCGGCGCTCGCGTCCGGGAAGGACGCGAGATAGCCCCGGATGCCGCCGTACTGCTCGAGGATGGCAAGGATTTCCTGGGCGTTCTGCACCGTCGCCCGGATCTTCGCCTTGTTGCGGATCACGCGGCTGTCGTTTTCTACTGCCGCGATCTCGGCGGGCGGCATCGCGGCGACCTGCGCCGGGTCGAAGCCGTGGAACGCCTCCCGGATGCCGTCCCACTTGGCCTCGACGACGCGCCAGCTGATCCCGGCCTCGAAAACCGAGCGCGTCAGGTGCTCGAGGAAGAACGCGAGATCGTCCGGTGCGTGGTCGCGGAGCCTCTCGAATGGCGCGGCCAGCTCGCGCGCCCGCGTCCGCGGCGCCGACTGTTCGGCAGCGGCCGTGTCCCCGGACTTTACCTGCGCGACGAGCGCGGTTGCCTCGTCGTGAGTGAGGATGTTGATCCACAGTGCGCTGCTGGAGTCTTGCAGCCGGCTGTCGTCGATGCCACCCAGGTCGAACGGGTCGAATCCGGCGTCCCGGATCAGCTGGGCGACGACCGGCTTGGCTTTCTCATCGCCGGACAGGAACATGACCCAAGGGGGCTCGCGGTGGTTGTCGTCCGCCATGATGCTCGCCGAGAGCGAGTTGAAGGCACGCACCCAGCGCGCCTGCGGGAACGCGTCGGCAAGCGACCGCAGCGTCACCTGTTGCTGCCCGAATGAGTTGGCCGCGTCGATCATGACGCGGCCGTCGAGCGGGCCCGCTGCCTGTAGCACGTCGGTCACGGCAGGGCCCGGGACGGCCACGAGCACCGCTTCGGCGCCCGTTACAGCGTCGGCGATGGGAGCCGCGTGTGCGCGCTCCCCAAGTTCCGCCGCCAGTGCCCGCGGCCGGGCGTCGTGCCGTGCGGAGAACGTGACGTCGTGGCCGGCGGCGTGCCAGAGTCGGCCTAGTGCCGAGCCGACTTGGCCGGCTCCGAGAATCGCGATCTGCACCTTTCCTCCTGCCATAACCGGGTCAGCGAGTTGTTCCAGTAAAGCGTCGCATAGCCAGCCTGGGACGCCGAGTACCGCTAGAAGCGGATGACAACCTTGCCGTGGAGGCCGCCGGTGCGGAGTTTTTCGAGCGTCTCGCCTATCTGATCCGGCTGAATAATGGAGTGGATGCGCGCAGTGATCGTGCCCTCCGCGAGCATGCGCGCAACCTTGGTCAGCCCCCGTGGAGAGGACAATGGATTCGTGAGGGTGGCAATATTGAATGCGGTGATCTGGCGTTCAGCGAACCACCCTTCTTCTGCTGCATAACGCGTCGAGACAAGACCGCCTCCGGACTTAAGGATCCCGGCATCCCGGCGGATTAGGCCTGAACCGTTGACCAGATCGAGGACAGCCTCGACGCCGTCCGGGTGAGACGTGCGCAGCGCGTCGAACACGTCGACAGCCTCGGCGTCGTAGACCTCTTCTGCGCCAAGGCGGCGAGCTTCGTCAACGTCCCCGCGAACTGTTGCGATGACGTGCACACCCCGGGCCCACGCCATTTGCACCGTATAGCCGCCGACACCGCCGGTCGCGCCCATCACAACTAGGCGCTGGCCCTCCGTGACGCCCAGCAACTCGAGTGACCGGAGCGCGGTTATACCCGCGATCGGCAGCGCGGCTGCCTGTTCGTCTGTGACACCGCCGGGGATGCGGGCAAGCGGTTCTGTCGTCACCCCCTGAGATG
>NZ_JBARCR010001090.1:0-2648 GCF_049794275.1 Trebonia sp. | reverse complement strand
GGGCTATCAGCATGTACGTAAGCACATGTCCGAGAGGGACTTGAACCCCCATGGCTGTGACCTGCGGCGTTGATCACCTGTTCCGTACCGGAAAGCAGATAATCGCAGGTCAGAGAGCTGTATTTGTATCCGAGGGCCGATTGCACCAAAAAGCCCACACGGCGCACCGTTCCTGACCAGCGAGTTTATGATTGCCGCTCCGGCAGGCGCGGTGACGGAGCAGACCCACTTAGACCTACCGGGCCTCGGTATCGAAGGAGACGGTCTCGCGGATCACCGACAGGGTGATCGAGGAGATGCAGGCCCGGCAAGCCCGACCTCTCGATGAGGTCTGCGCGGCGTGTTCATCGACGCGACCGCGGTAAATAGGCGGGATGGGCAGGTCTCCCAACCGGCCCGTCTACGCCGCGATCGGCGTCACCCATACTGGAGAGAAGGAGGTTCTCGGAGCCGTGGACCGGCTCAGGCGAGAGGGCGCCATGCTCTGGATGAGCGTGCTGACGGGCGTGTACAACCTGGGCGTGAAGGACGTGTTCTTCGTGGTCTGCGGCGGGCTGAGGGGCCTGCCCGAGGTCGTCGCGAACGGCTAGTCGCAGGCCACCGTACAAACGTCATCGTCCATGTGGCCCGCAACATCTTCCCCCTGACGGCGACGATCCCGGCGGTGGTGGCGGTAATGCCCTTGACGTAGCTGAGGCGGGGGTGAGCGCCTGTGCGGGGCCGCGCTGGGGTCACGTTGTCCGCCACCTCTGCCCGACAACACGTAGCCGCGCAACCCGAGATCTGTGCGCCGACCAAGCCCAAGTCTGGCCGGGTCAGCCAGGCGGCCGTTTCAGCGCCGGCAGGCCCACGGAGTGTCAGGAGTAGTGCCACCGAGCCGTTCCGGCTGCCTTTCCGCCGACAGTAGCGCCGCACACGGGGACTTTGAGTCCCATACCGGTACTTTTGGGGCCTGCTCCGGTGGGCTCGGACGCTGGCGTCTCGCCGGTAATCGGCCGCTTCGGAGGGCGAATCGCGCGGGGTATTGGAGGCTAGCTTCCGAGCTCGCTCGCGGACTTCGCGGCGGCAATGTCGGTACTCACGGAGCCGTGCTTGTAGAAGCTCATCGAAGTGGCCGGCAGGCTGAGACCCCACCGGCCGCCGGACTACGTCCGGGCGTCGGGGACGGTGGCGAGGTTGCCCAGCGAGCCCGCGATCGTCTCGGCGATGACGGCCGTGATGCCCGCGAATGTGACGGATTTGATGACACGCGCCAGCCCTTCCGTGGAGCCGGGGCAGCCGTGAACTTCCGGGCCGTCACGGCGCCGCTGCCTCGCTCTAAATCCGGCTGTCTCACCCGGCGTGGTGGTAGCGCACGTACAGCACGCCGTTGTCGTAGGCTTCGCTGTCGGCCAGGGTGAACTTCCTGGCCGGGGTGCCGCCGAACAGCTTCGGGCCCTCGCCTCGGGTTAGCGGGTAGACGAACAGGTGCAGTTCGTCCACCAGCCCATCGGCGAGCATGGCCCGCACCAGCGTGCCGCTGCCGCTGACGTAGATCGCGCCCGGCACGCGCTCCTTGAGCCGCCGGATGACATCGGCGTTGTACGGCCCGACGATCTCGGAGTTGCGCCACGTCCCCTTCTCCAGCGTGGACGAGACCACGTACTTCATGGTGTCATTCATGAACGGCGCCCCGGGGTCTTCCTCAGCGGTCCGGGGCGACCACGCTGGCTCGAACATCTCGTACGTGATGCGACCAAGCAGGATCCCCTGGCAGTCGGCCATGGCGCCGGCGAGCGCCTCGCCCATCTTGGGGTCGAAGCCGTACTCGAACGTCCACCTCGGCTCGTCGATTACCCCGTCGAGGGACATGAACTCATGCACCCGGATGTCTCCCATGGTGTTCGCCTCCTAGTGAGTAACTCGCGGCCAGGCTCTTCGGCCGCTCTTACTTACGTACGAGCGAGCCGCCCCGAAATCGACACGCCGACCGGGGTCACCTGGTATCACCAGGCGACCTGGCGGGCGAACCATCCCGCGGCGGCGTCGATCGGGTGGATAACTCAGGCTCAGCACGCCGCAGACAGTATGGAGGTAACAGAGTGACCGTCTGAACCCGACTTAAACCCCCATGGTCCTGATCTGCGGAAAACAGCCGTACCGGACTTCGCCTGAGTCCTAGCCCATAACATATCCGCAAGTCAGGCCATGATCATGATGTGTTCGAGGGCCAAGGCCTACCAATTGGGCATAGTGGCGTAATTGCCCTGACCAGATCTTTTGCTGTCGGCGGTGCCTGGTGACGGCGGCCGACCGGGTGATTAGGCGGACGACCGCGGTCGCCGTCATCGGCGTCGCGGCGGTTGCAGCAATCGCGTCGTACGAGCACGCCCATGATCTCGCGCGGGCGCATGGTGAGGCGGGATGGACAGCCCGGCTAGTGCCGCTGACGGTGGACGGGCTGATCTACGCGAGTTCGATGGTGATGCTCGACTGCGCGCGAAGGAAGGTGCCGGTTCCGGCGCTCGCGTGGCGGCTGCTCGGGCTGGGCATCACAGCGACGCTGGGGGCGAACGTCGCTCACGGTCTCGGGCACGGCCTGACGGGTGCGGCGGTGGCCGCGTGGCCGGCGGTCGCGCCGGTCGGCTCCTACGAGCTGCTCACGATGA
>NZ_JBARCR010001089.1:0-6459 GCF_049794275.1 Trebonia sp. | reverse complement strand
GCCGGGTACCTTGCGGGGTGCGGTCGAGCAGCTGCGCGCCGAGCTGCTGCTCGAGCTGGCGGATCTGCCGGCTCAGCGACGGCTGCGCGACGCGCAGTTCGGCGGCGGCGCGGCCGAAGTGCCGGTGCTCGGCGACGGCGGCGAAGTACCGCACCAGCCGCAAGTCCAGGTCGACCGGGTGTTCCAGATCAGGCATGATCCCATCGTAATACCCAACGCTGGTAAATCAATATGAGCTGCGGTGATGCCTGAAACGTATCGCCTGGTCCGGAACAAGTCTTGGACGAGGCGCGGTCGTCGCGCGCAACCTGAAGGTACCGGCCGATACCTGAGGCCGGGCCATCAGGAAGGAGCGCATCATGCGTGTTTTCGTTACCGGCGCGACCGGTTTCATCGGCTCCGCCGTCGTCCGCGACCTTATCGACGCGGGCCATCAGGTCACCGGCCTGGCCCGTTCTGACAACTCCGCCGCGGCCCTGGCGGCCGCCGGCGCCGACGTGCACCGCGGCTCCCTTGCGGACCTCGACAGCCTGCGCAGCGGCGCGGCCTCGTCCGACGGCGTGATCCACACCGCCTACATCCACGACTTCTCGGAAAACAACGACGCCGCGTCCTACGCAAGGACCGACGGGCGCGCCATCGAGGCGATCGGCGAAGTGCTCGCCGGATCCGGCAGGCCGCTCGTCGTCGCCTCGGGGATGCCCGCGCCCGCGCCGGGACACGTCACCACCGAAGAGGACGCGGCGCCGGAGAACCCGGCGTATCCCCGCGTGTCGGAACGCGCGGCGCTCGCGTTCGCCGGGCGCGGTGTCCGCGCGTCGGTACTGCGAATGCCGCCGACGGTCCACGGCGAGGGCGATCACGGCTTCGTCCCGGCTCTCATCGGCATCGCCCGCGCGAAGGGCCTGGCAGCCTACGTGGGCGACGGGGCCAACCGCTGGTCGGCCGTGCACCGGCTGGACGCCGCCCGGCTGTTCCGGCTGGCGGTCGAGAGCGCCCCGGCAGGCACCCGGCTGAACGCCGTCGGCGACGAGGGCGTGCCGTTCAGGGACATCGCCGAGGTTATCGGCAAGCACCTTGACCTGCCGGTGACCGGGCTCTCCCAGCAGGAGGCGGCCGGTCATTTCGGTCTGTTCGCGGTCTTCGCGTCGCTCGACGTTCCGGCTTCGAGCGCGCGGACGCGAAAGCAGTTCGGCTGGCAGCCAGACCACCCGGGGCTCATCGCCGACCTTGACGAAGGTCACTATTTCAAGGAGTCGTGAACCCACGCGGCATGGCACCATCGAGGTATGCCGATCCAGCTCACCGACATCTGGCGATACCCGGTCAAGTCCTGCCGGGGCGAGCGGCTGAGCGAGGCCCTCGTCGAGCCCTGGGGGCTCGCCGGGGACCGCCGGTGGATGGTCGTAGACAGCGCGGGCGCCCCGGTCACGGCCAGGGAGTACCCGGACCTGGTGCTCGTCACGCCGCGGCTCGACTCCGGCGGCATTCGGCTGACCGCGCCTGGCCTGCCAGAGCTGACGGTGCCGGTGCCGCCCGCCACCGCCCTGGTCCCGGTCAGCGTGTGGAACAGCGACCTGGTGGCCGCCCAGGCCTGCGACGAGGCGTCCGAGTGGCTCGGCAAGATCATCGACGAGCCAGTGCGGCTCGTGTACCTGGACGACCCGACCCGGCGGGCGACGAACCCGGCCTACAGTCGGCCCGGTGACCGGGTGTCGCTCGCCGACGCGTACCCGCTGCTGCTCACCTCGCGGGAGTCGCTGGCCGCGCTGAACGACTGGATCCTCGAAGGGCCGCGGTTCGCCGAAGGGCCGCTGCCGATGACCAGGTTCCGTCCCAGCGTGGTGGTCGCCGGCGCGCCCGCCTGGGCGGAGGACGGCTGGCGCAGGGTGCGCATCGGCGAGGTCACGTTCCGGGTCGCCAAGGGCTGCGACCGCTGCGTGCTCACAACGGTCGATCCGGACACGGCGGTGAAGGGCAAGGAACCGCTCGTCACCCTCTCCAGGCACCGCAGGTGGGACGGCAAGGTCTGGTTCGGCGTCCAACTGATCCCGGACGCCCCGCATCCCGGCGCTCCCGGGGAGCCGATCGCCGTCGGCGCGCCCGTCACGGTTCTCGAATAGCTATCAGCCCGCGGCGGCCGTGGCCGTCGCGATGGACCAGGCCAGTACCAGCGCTTCCTCTTGCCAGGCGTCGTAGCGGCCGCTGCGGCCACCGTGACCGGCTTCCATCTCGGTCTTCAGCAGGAACGGGCCGCCAGAGGCGACAGCCCGCAGTCGGGCGATCCACTTGGCGGGCTCGTGGTACAGCACCCGGGTGTCGTGCAGGCTCGTGATCGCGAAGATCGCGGGATACGGCGCCGCGGCGACGTTCTCGTACGGGGTGTAGGACTTCATGTAGAAGTACACCTCGGGGTCGTGCAGTGGGTCGCCCCACTCCTCCCACTCGGTGACGGTCAGCGGCAGCGACGGGTCGAGGATCGTGTCCAGCGCGTCCACGAACGGCACCTGGGCGACGATCCCGGCGAACGCGCCGGGGGCCAGGTTCGCCGCCGCTCCCATCAGCAGGCCGCCGGCCGAGCCGCCGCGGGCGACCAGCCGGGACGCCGACGTCCAGCCCGTGGCGACCAGGTGCGCGGCGCAGGCCACGAAGTCGGTGAACGTGTTCTTCTTCTCCAGCATCTTCCCGTGGATGTACCACGGGCGGCCCAGTTCGCCCCCGCCGCGGACGTGCGCGATCGCGAAGACGAAGCCGCGGTCGAGCAGCGACAGCCGGGAGATCGAGAACGTCGGGTCGATGGAGTGCTCGTAGCTGCCGTACCCGTACAGCAGGCAGGGCGCGGACCCGTCGCGCGGCGTGCCCTTGCGGCACACCAGCGAGATCGGCACCCGCGTCCCGTCGGGTGCCACGGCCCACTCCTGGTGCTGCTCGTACTCGTCGCTTGCGAACGGCACGCCCGCGGGTGATGGCAGCACCGGCTGCTGCTTCAGCAGCGTCAGCGAGCCGGTCACCATGTCGTAGTCGTACACCGTGCCCGGCGTGATCATCGAGTTGTAGCCGAGCCGGTACGTGGTCTGCGTGTACTCCGGGTTCGAGCCGGGCGACACGGTGTAGACCGGCTCGGGGAACTGGATCTCCCGCGACTCGCCGTCGGCGGCCAGCACCCGCAGCCCGGTCAGCCCGCCGCGACGGAAATAGACCACGGTGTGCGACGCGAACGCGTCCACGCCGAGCAGCCGGGTGTCGGCCTGGTACGGGATCAGCGGCGTCCAGGTGCGCGAGTCACCGGTGCCGGGCAACGGCGCGGTGGCGAGCTCGAAGTTCTCCGCGCCGCCGTCGTTGTGCACGATCAGCAGCCGGTTCGCGGCGACCTCGACGTCGTACTCGACGCCCTGCCGTCGCGGCGCGACCACGGTGAACGTGCCCTCGGGCGCTGCGGAGTCGAGCAGCCACCATTCGCTGGTCAGCTTGCTTCCCACGAAGATGGAGACCCACTTGTCGTCGCGGGACAGGTGGATCGACAGCCAGAACCGCTCGTCGGCCTCCTCGTACACGATCACGTCGGACGACGCTGGCGTGCCGACCCGGTGCCGCCAGACCCGGTACGGCCGCCACGCCTCGTCCACCGTGACGTAGAACAAGGCAGACGCGTCCAGCGACCACGCGCAGCCGTAGAACGTGTCAGGGATCTCGTCGGGCAGCGTCTGCCCGGTCGCCAGGTCCTTGATCCGCAGCGTGTACCGCTCGTCGCCGGAGAAGTCGGTCGAGTAGGCGAGCAGTGACTCGCCGGGGCTGACAGACAGCGCGCCGAGCCGGAAGAAGCCAGCGCCGGCCGCCAGCTCGTTGCTGTCGAGCAGGACTTCCTCGCCCTCCAGCGGCTTGCCGTCCTCGGGCAGCGGCGGCCTGACCTCGCCGTCGAGCACACGGCGGCGGCAGAAGATCGAGTACTGCTGGCCCTCCACGGTGCGCGAGTACTCCCACCAGCCGCCCTTACGCACCGGGACGGACAGGTCGGTCTCCTGGGTGCGCGCCTTGATCTCGCCGAAGACCTCGGCCCGCAGGCCCGCCAGCCCGGCGGTCTGCGCCGACATGTACGCGTTCTCCGCCTCCAGGTAGCCGAGGACCTCGGGATCCTTGGAATCGGCTAGCCAGGCGTACGGATCGGTCACCGTGTCGCCGTGGTAGGTGCGCTCGAACGGGACCTGCTTGGCGGACGGCGGCGAGGACGAAGACGAAGACGAAGACGCGGTGCTCATAGCCGCCAAGCCTAGACGAACGATACGGGCGGCTCAGGCGGCCCGCCGGCCACGATCTCCTCGCCCCGCCTGGTGACCGCCTCATTCCTGTTTTCCGACGTGAGGAGGTAGAACCGCCGCGCACGGATTCCGTCGACCACGATCGCGGCCACCTCCGCGGGGGAGGCGCCCGTGGCCGACAGCCTGTCGAACCGTTCCGCGCTCTCCTGCTCGGCCTCGCCGCGCACCACGGGCGGCCCCGCCCACGACGGCCGGTTCCGCGCCGACGTGCCGAAGTTCGTGCGCACCGCCCCCGGGCACAGCACCGACACGCCGACGTGCGAGACGCCAAGCGATTTCAGGTTGAAGTACAGCGTCTCGGTCAGCGCCGCCACCGCGTGCTTGGACACCCCGTACGGGCCGAGCGTCCCGGCGAACACGCCGAAGATCGACGAGGTGTTCACCATGTGCCCGGCGTCCTGCTCGAGCAGCAGCGGCATGAAGGTGCGCACGCCGTTGATCACCCCGCCCAGGTTCACGCCGAGCACCCAGTCCCACTCACCGGGCGGGCACTCCCACAGCGCCCCGTGCGGCCCGCCCACGCCGGCGTTGTTGCAGACGACGTGCACCGCGCCGAACGCGGCCACCGCGGAGTCGCGCAGCGCGTCGACGGCCGCGGGGTCCGCCACGTCGGTGAGCACCGGCAGCACCGACGCCCCGTTGCCCGCGAGCGCGGACGCCGCCTTCGCCAGTGCGGACTCCTCCACGTCGGCCATCACGACGTGCATGCCCTCGGCGGCCAACCGCTCGGACAGGCCCAGCCCGATCCCGCTCGCCGCCCCGGTCACCACGGCTACCTTGCCCGGCGCGACCGGGCTCATGACGCTCTGCCCTCAGGAGCAGACGGCCCCTTACGGCATCGGGCCGACTGGCACGTTCGTTGGATGTCCACCATTGAAGTGAAGCAACGACAAGGTGGCCGTTGCAAGAGTCAGCCACCGGGTGAGCGTGTTGCGCGGCAGCAGCGCCAGCGCCACCCACGCGACCGACGCGTACCAGGGCAGCGACCACGGCGCGACGAGCAGCCAGGCGAACGTCAGCGCGCAGGTGGCCGCCACCACGGTCGGGACGTCCGGCGAGAGCCGGTTGTACAGGTACCAGGCCAGCAAGAGCATGAGCGGCGGCCAGGTGAAACCGATCACGGTGGTCACCGGGTGGCCGGCGCCGAAGATCGCCTCTACGACCCGCCAGACGGTGGGGGAGATGACCATCGTCGAGGCGTTGGCCACCGGCTTCAGGGCGATGAAGCCGTAGCTGAAGTAGTAGAGCCCCAGGGTGGTCGCCGCGGCGACGGTGGCGATCCTGACCAGCCGCGCCCACGCGCGGTCGTGCATCAGCGGGATCGCGATGCCGAGCGCGACGAAGCCGGCGCTCACCTTGATGCCGAGCGCCGCGCCGACGAGCAGCCCCACGAGCACGTCATGCCAGACGGTGGTGCAGCGTCTGGACACGACGATGGCCGCGATCGCGAACAGCGCGACGAAGGCGTCCATGTGGCCGCCGATCACCAGCTCGGTGATCAGCAGCGGGTTCGCCACCCACAACAGCACGGCGCGCACCGGGTCGGCCGCCGTCCGCAGCAGCACGTAACCGGTGACGAGGAACGCCGCCCCGATCATGATCATCAGCACCCAGATCGTGGCCCACGGCTTGGCGCCGCCGATCTGCGCGGCGAGCAGGTGCGTCCAGGCCGCCACCGGCCCGTACACCGACGGCGTGTGCTGCCACTGCGGGCTGACCAGCATCGTGTACGGGTTGTTCTTGCCACCGGGCAGGTCGGCGGGCAGGAACGTGTACGGGTTGTAGCCGAGCGCGGCGATCCGCCCGTAGGTGGCGTAGCTGGCCGCGTCCGACGAGCCGACCGGGGTGATGTTCACCAGCACCGCGACCGCGCCGGCCGCGGTCCAGAAGACACGCCGCGGGTTGGGGGACCAGCCCCGGCTGTTGGCCCACAGCATCATGGCCAGGCCCAGGCAGGACAGCCCGATCGACGCGTACATGATGAGGTTCGCGAGGATGTCCGGCAGGTGCGGCGCCCCGAGGTCCCTGGCCAGCGATGTCAGCGGCAGCAGTACCGGCGGCGTGGCGACGCTCGGACGCGGGGCGGTGGCGCAGAGCCCGACGAACGCGACCCCGGCGAGCCCGAGCGCGCTCAGCGTCACGG
>NZ_JBARCR010001088.1:0-4001 GCF_049794275.1 Trebonia sp. | reverse complement strand
CGTTCTGGCAGGCCTGGCAGCGGCGCAGGTGCCGCTCGAACCGGTCCCGCTCGGCGTCGTCGAGCGCGTCGAGCGCGTACGCGCCGGCCAGGACGTGCAGGTCACGCCGCCAGGGTCTGGGAAGTCGCAGTCTCATCAGCTCACCCCCAGGCAGGCGCGCAGCCGGGTCAGCCCGTCGCGGATCCGCGTCTTGATCGTGCCGAGCGCGGTGTCCAGCAGCGCGGCGACCTGCGCGTAGCTGTACCCGCCGTAGTAGGCGAGCGTGATCGACTCGCGCTGCAGCTCGGTGAGCCCGGCCAGGCACCGCCGGAGCCGTTCCGCGTCCATGCTCGCCTCGACGGTCTCCGCCACCTCGTCGACTGCGGTCGGCGCCTGCGCGGTCCGCTGCTCCCGCGCGGCGGCCGCCTCTTCCGCCCGCACCCGGTCGATGGCGCGGCGGTGCGCGATCGTCAGCACCCAGGTCGCCGCGCTGCCCCGGGCCGGGTCGAACCGGGACGCGGCCCGCCATACCTCGAGCAGGACCTCCTGGGCGACCTCTTCCGCCTGGGACGGGTTGCGGAGCACCCTCCTGACCAGGCCGTAGACCGACGCCCCGAGCTGGTCATACAGCGCCTCGAACGCGGCCTGGTCGCCCTTCGCCACGTGCGTGAGCAACGTGTCCAGGTCCGCGTCAGCCCGCTCAGCGGGCTCCTGCTCAGACCGCGCCGCGCACATCGTCATACGCCTCCACGCGGAGCATTCGGTGCCCCCGCCCAACCGGATTGCCCGTTCCCGAGAATCCTACGGGCGCGCGTCGCGGACCGCGCGGGGTGGGCTCAGTTCCTGCTGCCCGAGAAGATGCGGAGGAAGAACCAGAACACGTTCAGCACGTCGAGGAAGATCGACGCGGCCAGCAACGGCGCCGAATCCAGCCCGCGCGACCGGCGCAGCCGCTGGAAGTCGCCCATCGTCAGCCCGGCGAAGACCACCAGCCCGAGGATGGCGTAGATCAGCGATCCGTGCGGAATGCGCACGAAGATCAGCACGATCCCGAAGATCAGCAGCGCGATCAGCGCGAAGAACGCGATCCGGTAGACCGCCGACAGGTCCCGCCTGGTCAGGTACCCGATCGACCCGAACACCCCGATGAACAGCGCGGTCGCCCCGCCGGCCTGCCACAGGATCTGCGGGTTGGTCGACGCGTACCAATACAGCGTCGGCGCCGATGCCACCCCCATCAGCACCCCGAAGATCACGAGCAGCACGACCGCGGCGGGCGAAGACCGCCGTGCCACGAAGTTCATGATCAGCAGCGCCACGAACGCGGCGATCCACGCGACGATCACCGCCCCCTCCGACAGGTGCCGCCCCGCGTACGCCCCCGCCGCGAAGAACGCCGCGGTCATGGCGACGAGCCCCATCGTCTGCCCGAACAGCGTCGCCGTCCGGTCCCGCGTCGAAGACCCCTGATAGGCCACGCCCGAGTACATAACCCCATCCTCCCCGCACGCACCTTGCTGCTGTCGTGAGCGTACTTCTCCGTGAGACGATATCGGGCGGAAAGGACGAGCGGATGGACCCGATCACGCTAATCGTTGCGGCGCTCGCCGCTGGTTCCAGCGAGGGCGCTCTCGAAGCGCTGAAAGACGACGTGAAGGACGCGATCAGGGCCGCGTACGCGACACTCCGCGGTCTGGTGCGGAACCGTGTCTGCGACCAGCCCGGCGCCGAGCTGGTGCTGGCCCAGTACGAGGATGACCCCGGGACCTGGGAAACCCCCCTCGCCAAGATGCTCCATGACACTGGCGCGGCCGTTGACGCCAATCTCCTCGCCGTCGCGCACGCGCTGCTGGAGCTGGCGGACGCGGTCGGCACGGCCGAAGGCAAGTACGACGTGACGATGGAAAGCAACCCCGCCCGCTTAGGGTGGTGTTCATGGGCAAACTCAAGGTTCTCTTCATCGGCGGGTCAGGGGTTATCTCCTCCGCGTGCGCCCGGGTGGCCGTGGAAAGCGACATCGACCTGTACGCGCTCAACCGGGGGCATAGCACTACGCGGCCGTTGCCGGCCGGCGCGCACGAGATGCGGGCGGACGTGAGGAACCCCGCGTCCGTTCGGGATGCTATTGAAGACCTTGAATTTGATTCAGTCGTTGACTTCGTCGCGTTTGCCCCTGAGCACGTGCGCACCGATATCGAGATCTTCAGGGACCGGACGAAGCAGTACGTGTTCATCTCCACCGCGTCGGCGTATCAGACGCCGCCCGAGCGGCTGCCGGTCACCGAGTCGACGCCGCTGAAGAACCCGTTCTGGCAGTACTCGCGAGACAAGATCGCCTGCGAGGACCTGCTCGTCCATGAGTACCGGGAGAACGACTTCCCGGCGACGATCGTGCGGCCGTCGCACACCTACGACGCGACCAAGACCGTGCTGTCCGGCGGGTGGACGAGCCTCGCCAGGATGCTGGCCGGCCAGCCGGTGATCGTGCACGGGGACGGGACGTCGCTGTGGACGGTGACGCACCACGACGACTTCGCGCGCGCGTTCGTGCCGCTGCTCGGGCACCCGCGGACGTACGGCGAGGCGTTCCACATCACGTCCGACGACGTGCTCACCTGGGACCAGATCGCGCGGGCCCTGGCGGCCGCGCTCGGCGTCACCGCCCGCATCGTGCACGTGCCCTCGGACGTGATCGCCGCGGCCGACCAGGAGTGGGGCGCCGGGCTGCTCGGGGACAAGGCGAACTCGATGGTGTTCGACAACTCCAAGCTGCGGTCGGTCGTGCCCGGCTGGCGGGCGACGATACCGTTCGAGCGGGGCGCCAGGGAGATCGCGGACTGGTACCTGGCGGACCCCGCGCGGCAAGTGGTGAACGAAAGGCTCGACGCGCTGATGGACAAGCTGGCCGCCGACTTCAGCGAGTGACCGTGGCTGGCTCGAGCCGGAATACCGGGTATCCGGGCGCGATCCCGCGCAGCGTCTCTTCTGATGCCTTGGCGTCCACGCCGTCGAAGAAGACGCCGACTTCCCACTTCCACTTCTTCAGGTAGGCCCGCAGCACCGCCGGCTTGTCGTCGTCGGTGATCTCGGTCGCGCGGAAGGGCTCGACGCGCCGGCCGATGCGCAGCTCGCCGGTGCCGTCGGCGGCGCGCAGGTTCCGGACCCACTGCGTAGTGCCGCGCGGCGCGACCAGGTAGCGGGTGCCGTCGACAGTCAGCGGGTTGACGGGGTTGCTGCGCCATTCGCCGGACTTGCGGCCGCGCACGTACAGCACGCGCGAGCCGTAGACGCTGATGCCCAGCCGGGTCAGGCGGGCGACGGACTCGTTGAAGAAGTTGGTGGCCTTCTTCGGCTGCACGTAACGGGGGCTGTCGTTCATCGCGGTTCTCCTTTTCATCGTTTTTTCATCGTTCCAGTTTTCATCGTCCCGGGCTTTGCGAGAGCATTGCTCTCGACTAAGATCAGTGAACACGATGCGAGCCGCACTGTCAAGAGCAGTGCTCTCGTTTGTGTCAACTGATCTCTATTATGCCGAGGTGCCAGATGAGCCCAGTCAAGGCCAGCCCCACCGCGCGGGAGCGCGCTCGTGCCGAGCTGACGCGCGAGATCACGGAGGAGGCCCGCAGGCAGCTGGCCGAGACGGGCGCGCAGGGACTGTCGCTGCGCGCCGTCGCGCGCGAGCTCGGCATGGTGTCCTCGGCGCTGTACCGCTACTTCCCGAGCCGCGACGACCTGCTGACCGCGCTGATCATCGACGCCTACGACGCCATGGGGGAGGTCGCCGAGACCGCGATCGCGGCCGGCGCGAGTCCCCGGGTCCGGTGGCTGGCGGCCTGTCACGCGATCCGCGGCTGGGCGCTGGCGCACCCGCACGAGTACTCGCTGATCTACGGTTCGCCGGTCCCGGGATACCGGGCGCCGCAGGCGACGGTCGGACCGGCGTCCCGCGTGCCGCTGGCCTTCATGGGCGTGCTGCGCGACGCGGTGGCCAGCGGCGATATGCCAGCGGGCGACGACGACAG
>NZ_JBARCR010001087.1:0-2613 GCF_049794275.1 Trebonia sp. | reverse complement strand
GCGCTGACCGCGCCGGGGATGTGGCCGGCCACCGGGTCGACAGGCTCGGTCTCGCCGCGGTACCTGCCTCCCGCCCTCGCGTCGAGCAGCACGCCCGTGCGGGCCAGCGCCGCGGCGCCGTCCGCGTCGAGGAGGGCCAGGTGCCCGGGCGACGCGGTGAAATCACCAGCGGCAGGGGCGCCTGCGGGCAGGCCCGTTTCCACCGGGTGACCAGCCGCCTTCCAGGCCGCGAAGCCGCCGTCGAGCACCCGCACCTGGCGGTGGCCGAAGTACCGAAGCAGCCACCACGCGCGGGCCGCCGCCGTGGAGTCGGCGTCGTCGTAGACCACGACCGGCTGGTCGCCGCGCACGCCGGCCCGGCGCATCGCGGCCTCGAACGCGGCCGCGGCCGGCATCGGGTGCCTGCCGCCGGGACCTGGCGGGGCCGCGAGGTCGCGGTCCAGGTCGGTGAACACCGCGCCGGGGATGTGCCCGGCCTGGTACAGGTCGATGCCCGGCGGGCCGCCCAGCCGCCAGCGCACGTCGAGCAGCGTGGGCGGCGTCGGGGGCCCCGGGGGCCCTGGGGGCCCTGCCAGCTCGGCGACGGTGATGAGGGCGGTGCCCTCGGGCGTGGCGCTCACGGCGCCGCGTAGGCGAGCATCGGGACCAGCTGCTCGGCCGAGGTCAGCGAGCCGTGCTGGCCGGTGAACCCGCTCTCTTTCGGCTCGGCGTGCGAGGCGACGATCGCGGACGTGCCCGTGGCCGCGGCGACCACGTCGCCGATCCTGTCGGTCACCGAATAGTCGGGCGGCCCGAACCAGCCGTAGCTGATCGCCTCGTCCCGCGACGCCACCCAGGCGCGCTCGCCGAGGACCTCCCGCCAGACGGCCAGCACGTCGGCGGCGGCGCCTGGCCTGGCGTACACGTGCCTGGCCCGCGGCTCGCCGCCGAGCAGCGCGACGCCCGCCCGCAGCTCCGGCACGAGGTCCGCGTCCACCTTGTCCTCGGGGGCGACATTCACCATCCCGTGGTCGGCCGTCACATAGAGCACGGCGCCGAACGGCAGCGCCTGGGCGATCTGTTCCGCCAGCCGGTCCACGTGCGAGAGCTGGTACGTCCACGCCGGCGAGGACACGCCGAACCGGTGGCCCACGGCGTCCAGGTCGCCGTGGTACGCGCTGACCAGCACGCGTTCCGAGCTTTCCAGGGCGGCCACCGACTCGGCGGCCAGCGCCCCCATCGTGCCCGCCGCGCGGTACTGCGCCCCGCGCAGCACGGCGCGCGTCAGCCCGCTGTCGGCGTAGGCGCCCGGCGCGATGTGGATGGCGGCGACGCCGGCCGCGGCGGCCCGCTCGAACAGCGTCGGCTTGGGCTGCCAGGCCAGCGGGTCGATGTCCTTCGGCCAGCGCAGGGCGTTGAGCAGCCTGTTCGTGCCGGGGACCGCCACCTGGTAGCCGAGCACGCCGTGCGCGGCGGGCGGCAGGGCGGTGCCGATTGAGCCGAGGCTTGTCGCGGTCGTGGAGGGGAAGCCGGCGGTCAGCGGCCTGGAGTTGAACGCCAGTTCGGAAAGGAACGGCGCGGCGGCCTGGTGCCCGCGCAGCAGCTCCCAGCCGAGCCCGTCCACGACCAGCAGGCAGACCCGGCCGGCCCCTTGCAGGCCGAGCACGTTGCGGGCCTGGTCGCCGGTCATCGAGGCGAGGATGGAAGCGGACAGGTCGGCGAGGCTGCTCTCGCCGTACGACGGCACGATCGGGCTGGTTCTGGGCTCGCGTGGCGTCATAAGCGTCAGCTGCCGCTGCGGGCGGTGGCGTCGGACAGCGCGCCGGCGAACGAGAGCACCTGGCGCACGGCCTCCTCGCCGTCGGCCGCCTCGCTGATGCGGAGCGTCAGGTCGTCGGCGGTGATCGTGCCGAGGTACCCGTGGTCGGCCTCGCAGCTCTCGTCGCCGCAGTGCGCCGGCTCGAGCTCCAGGTGCGACAGCACGTTCCAGCCGATCGTCAGCATCACCTCGGACGGCATCGTCACCCCCGGCACGTACGAGGCCGGATCGGGCACTACCCGGGTCAGCGACACCGACGACACCCGGGAGAACCTGATCGCCTCGGTGCTCGTCTCGGCCCGCGGCCGCCCGTCAGGCTCCTCGGCCGGATGCTCGTCGGTGTGCGAGTAGACCAGCCTGGTCGGGGTGAGCGCCATCACCGTCATGTGCCTGCGGACCTCCATCCCAGGATCGAAGATCGCGTCGTGGTGCACGAAGAAGGCGGTGACCGGTTCCTGGCCCAGGGCGGAAGCGACCGCGTCGGTCACCAGACCGGGGTAGTACCCGCTGCGCTCGACGGCGGCCCGCAGGTCCTCGGTCATGACTCTGGTTTCCCTCATTCCCCCATCCTGCACCGTCCGCGGGCGTGGTTCACCCCCAGCGTGGGTAAAGCCGCGCTTGTTTGGCCGGCCCCTAACCGTCCGACGCCGCCACGTCGCGCCACGCCGGCCCGTCCCGGTCGGGCAGGATCCGCGCCGGATCGAGCGGATCCGGGGCGATGCGCTCCGGGTCGGCGCCTGGATCGCGCGGCTCGCGCAGCAGCTCGTCTATCGCCTTGCGGCGCCGCCGCATGATCCGCGGGCGCTCCCGCGGCT
>NZ_JBARCR010001086.1:0-4672 GCF_049794275.1 Trebonia sp. | reverse complement strand
GGACTGCGGCGGCTGCGGCGGACGGCCTTGCTGGGCATCGCGCGGCGGTGCCGGGGTGCCGACGGCGACCGTCTCGGGCGCCGGGGGCGCCAGCAACGCTAGATCGAGGTCGTCCGCGTCCTTGCCGTCGCTGGAGTCGGCCGCTTCGGCCAGGCTGACCGCCTTGCTGACGGACTGGTTGACCTCTTCCTCAAGCGACATGCGGGCGGCTTCCGCTGCGACAAGACCCTGCACGCCGTCCAGGATGTCGGTGAGCCGCCGGACGGTGTCCGTGTGCCGGGTGCTCAGCAGGTTGAGCCTGCGCTCGGCGCCGTCATGGATGGCCGTGGCGCGGGCGGTGGCCTCGTCGAGCACCTTCTTGGCCTGCGACTTGGCGTTGGCGAGCGCGGCGTCCGCCTTCTTCCTGGTGTCGCTGGTCAGCCGGTCCGCCTCCGTGCGCGCTGCCGTACGGGTCTTGTCCGCTTCGTTCCGCGCCGCGGAGATCGTGCGCTCGGCCTGCTCCTGCGCCGCCGTCAGCATCCGTTCAGCCTGCTCGCGCGAGTCGGCGCGGACTCGTTCTGACTCCTGCTGAGCCTCAGCGCGAAGCTTGGAAATGTCGTCGTCAGCCTTGCTCTTCTGAGCCTTCGCCTCATCGTCAGCGAGCCTGAGGATCTGGGCGATGCGCTCGCTGACCTCCTCGTGCGCCGGCCTGCCGGCTAGCGCCTGCTGGCGGACGGTGGACATTTCACGCCGCAGGTGCTCGCTCTCGTCAAGTGACCGGGCGAGACGCTGCTCCAGCTCGCGGATCTCGTTGTTGCGGCGCGCTACGAAGTCGTCAACCTGGCGGCGGCTGTAGCCGCGCATCTGCATCTCGAATTCTTCGTGCAGAAGATTCGGCAGGAGATCGCTATTTTCATTCATGTCATCACGGGAATCTATGAGTCCTGAGGAGTCCTGAGTAGGAGAACAGTTGCCCCCGACTCTTCCCCCGTGGGACGACTGCCGCAACCCGAACGGCTGAGTATCCCGTTATATCCGATGTTGCCGAACGCACGGGGCCGTGGGATGTGATCTGCGTAGTGGACCGAGGACGATCCGTAACGTAGCATGTAGTCAAGCAGTTACGCTATGACAACGCAACCTCCGGGCTAACTCGGACATAACGAGTCAAATGATGCCACTTGTGGCTCGCCAGGACAATGAGGACTCTGATCCTGAAGTAGCCAAATGTCCGGATACAGCACGGAGACGCGTTCCGCCACATGTTCGCGGAATCGTTACCGGGAAGGCGGGTAAAACTATACGTAAGGGTGGGTTCGAATGACCCCGATGGGTCATGCGGAGGAATGGTGTCGCGACGTAACCTAAAGGACAAAGGAGCGAGTGCCCGGTCGATGGAGGTGAGCACGATTCCCAGGCAGGTCGATCTCCGTCTCCACGATGACGTGGCCCTAGACGAGATCGAACTCTACGCCGAAGTGCTCAGTGCCGTCGCCGCGAGCGACGGACCGCTTTCGTCCTCAGAACTTGACGCCGCGCTTGGCGTCTGTCCAGCGTGCGGCTGATCTAGCAGCTAGGGCCCGGATCGCCGGTACATCACGTCGGTGTGCCACCGGCTGAAGCCCAGCGCGGTGTACATCCTGGTGGCCGCCGTGTTCGACTCGTCGACATAGAGCATCACCTGGGTGAGGCCGAGGCGCTGCAGGTGTGCCACTCCGGCGAGGGTGAGCGCGCGGCCAAGGCCGCCGCCTTGCTGGCCGGGATCGACACCTACCACGTACACCTCGCCGATGGGCGCGCCGCCATCGCCGTCCGCCGGGTGCACCTTCGTCCAGTGGAAGCCGGCCATCCGCCCGTCTCGCTCGGCGATAAAGAAGCCCGCCGGGTCGAACCAGGGCTCCCCCTCACGGACCTCCAGGTCCTTCCTTGTCCAGGAACCCTGCTCCGGGTGGTGGGCGAACGCCCGCCCGTTGACCGCGAGCCACTCGTCTTCGTCCTCGCCCGGCCGGAACGTCCGCACCGACACTCCCGCCGGCCAGGCTGGCGCAGGGAGCGCGCGGCCGGTGAGCAGCATGTGCAACTGCCACAGCGCGCGAAACCTGGTGAAGCCGGCCGACCTGGCGAGCGCCGCGGCAGCGGGCAGGTCGCCGTGCGCCCACAGCCGGATTCCGGGCTCCTCCGCCCCCGCGACTACGGCCGAGATCAGCGCCGACCCGTAGCCGCGCCGCCGGTGCGCCGGATGGACGACGAGTTCACCGCTCATGTCTCCGTCTTCACCGGCGTCCGGGCCGTCGAGGTGCGCGTACCCGGCCACCGGGCCGTCGACGGTCAGCAGCAGGTCACGCGCCAGCGAGCCGCTGCCATGCTGGATCTGCAGCAGCACGTTCTCCGACATCGGCGCCACGCCGTCCGTCGCCCGCGCGGCGTCGGCAAGCGCCAGGACTTGCCCGGCCTGGTCCGGTTCGAGCGGGCCTTCGCTGATGCGGATCGGGTCTTGCCGGTCGCCTGGCGAGGTCACCGGTCCGCCGTGACGCTGCCCGACGGGTCCGTAGCGAGCATCCCGCCGTCACGGTCCTCAGGAACGCCCTTGACCGGCACGAACCGGTAGCCCACGTTGCGGACCGTGCCGATGAGCGCCTCGTGCTCGGGGCCGAGCTTGGCGCGCAGCCGGCGGACGTGCACGTCCACCGTCCGGGTGCCGCCGAAGTAGTCGTAGCCCCAGACCTCCTGCAGCAGGTGGGCCCGGGTGAACACCCGGCCAGGGTGCTGCGCGAGGAACTTCAGCAGCTCGAACTCCTTGAACGTCAGGTCGAGCACGCGGCCGCGCAGCCGCGCCGAGTACGTGGCCTCGTCGATCGCGAGGTCGCCGGACCTGATCTCATCTGGCGCGTCGGCCGCGGCGCGCAGGGCCCGGCGTCCGGTGGCTAGCCGGAGCCTGGCCTCGACTTCCGCGGGACCCGCGGTGTTCAAGATCACATCGTCGGCGTTCCATTCGGCACTGACCGCGGCGAGGCCGCCCTCGGTGACGATGGCGAGCATGGGGCAGTCAAGGCCCGTGGTGTGCAGCAGACGGCAGATACTCTTGGCATGAGCCAGGTCACGTCGCGCGTCGACGAGGATGACGTCCGCCGGCGGCGCCTCAACCAGCGCCGACGCGTCCGCGGGCAGCACGCGAACCGAGTGCAGCAGCAGCCCGAGGGCCGGCAACACCTCGGTTGACGGCTCCAGGACGCCGGTCACCAGCAGCAACTCGCTCACCTGATGCCCACCTCCAGTCGTGACGACATGCGCGTCATCATTGTTTCTGTATAAACACAAACGGGACCCGGGGGCAACACCGCCCAAGGTCCCGTTGAAGTGAGGATAGCTGACATGAGCAAGGTCACCGTCAGGTACTGGGCCGCCGCCAAGGCCGCCGCTCGCGTGCCCGAGGAGTCGGTGGAAGCGGCGACGCTCGCCGAGGCGCTCGACGCGGTCGTGTCCGGCCGGACACCTGACGATCCCTTGCGGAACGTCCTTGCCAGGTCATCGTTCCTGGTAAACGCCACTCCTGTCGGCCGCGCGGCCAAGGAGTCCGTGCTGCTCGACGACGGCGCGGTAGTCGAGGTGCTGCCGCCGTTCGCCGGCGGCTGACCGAGGCCCGCCGTCCCCGGTGCCGGCCACCGGGCCGAGTTACCCAAAGAACGTGACGTTCTTCACGCTCCGGGTATATCCATGAGGAGTCGAGCTGCGACCGCGAGCAATAAGGAGCCCGGTCAGTGACCGAGAGCAGCGAGCCAGGTCAGCCCGGGCAGGAAAATTCTCCTAGTGACCTGAACCAGTCGCCATCGGATCACGTACTAGCTAATGTGCCGGGCGCTGGAACGGCCGCGCAGCGGGAAGACGTGGCCGATGAGGCGTTTATCAGGGCGCTCTATGCCGAACATGGCGGCGCTCTGCTCCGGTACGCCCTGCACCTGACCGGAGGCGACAGGCAACGGGCGGAGGACCTAGTGCAGGAAACCATCGTACGGGCGTGGCGCCACCCGGAGGCGCTCGCCGACCGGCCGGCCCGGCCGTGGCTGTTCGCCGTGGCGCGCAACCTGGCGGTTGACGCCTACCGGGCGCGCCAGTCCAGGCCGCCGGAGGTCGGGCAGGCGATGCTCGACACGCTGCCCGCCGACGACGACGCAGACCGCACCCTCGAATCCTGGGCAGTGGCCGAGGCGCTGGCCACACTGCGGCCCGACCACCGCAAGGTGATCGTGGAGACCTACTACCGGGGCTGCTCGGTGGCGGAGGCCGCGGCCATCCTCGGGATACCCCCCGGGACCGTGAAATCGCGCACCTTCTATGCGTTGAAGGCGCTCAAGCTTGCCCTTCAGGAACGGGGACTAGCGCCATGACGCGGCAGATGGATTGTGCTGAGGCCCGGCTGTCGCTCGGCGTGTACGTGCTGGGCGCCATCGACCCGGCCGAGCGCGCGCTGGTAGACAGCCATCTGGCCGGCTGCCGCGACTGCCGTGACGAGCTCGCCGGGCTGGCAGGGATACCCGCGCTGCTCTCCCGGGTCGGCGCGGAAGAGGCGTTCGCGCTCGCGGAGAGCGACGGGCCGCCTGCGAGCGCCGCCAGTCTGGCAGCCGTCGGCCAGGGCGGGACCGAGCCGCCTCGTGAGCTGCTGGCGACCGTCATCGACCTGACGTCGGCTCGCCGT